>CAYWOO010000180.1:0-2758 GCA_964458665.1 uncultured Dehalococcoidia bacterium | reverse complement strand
CTACATCGCCGACACCAATCACAACCGCGTGCGGCACGTCAATCACATCACCGGCATCATCCAGACCGCCGTCGGCATCGGTACGACCGGAAGCTCCGACGTCTATCCGATCAATGCCTACATCGCACATCTCGACCATCCAGCGGGCGTGGCCGCCGGTTCGGTGACGGTCGCGGATACCGGCAACCACACCATCCTCACGGTGCAGACGAACAACGAACCGACGGGCGCGCCGGCGGCGCCGCACCCGGGCTCGGGCAACTTCTGCACGCAGAAGTTCCAAACGCCGCTTGCGGGCATCGCCGATTGGAGTGTGATCATGCTGACCGTCGGCCTCATCGGCGCCCACCGGCGCCTGCGCTGGTTGTTTCAGCTGCTGTCGGCGCGTTTGCGGCTGCGGCCGACCGCAGCGTAGGCGCAGTTGGGTCGGGGCGGACGTTCGATACTAGCCCGTGGCGCCTCGCCCACGGGCCACGATTGGTAGACCTGCCGCACGGGCGCGCCGGGTGGTCGTACGAGAGAGGACTGGATTGCGAAGGACCGCCGCCCTGCGGGCTCTGACCGGCGTCGTGCTTGCGAGCGCGACGGTTTTTGCTTGCAGCGACGATGCCGCGCGAAGGCACGGGCCCACTCCAAGGTCCGTTCTCGATCCAACACCGGCAGACCAACCCAGCGAAGAAGGTCCGCCGTTCAACGCGGCACTCGACAGCGATCCACGGATCAGCGCGAAAGTGATCGAGGGCATCCTGCCATCGCCGGCGGCGACGAGCGCGGCGTTCGGGCTTGCCAACGGCGCGTGGGTCTTGCGGGCCGACCTAGGACAAGAGTTCGAGGGGTTCGACTTCAAGGGATCCGGTATGACTGCGGGCTGGCTGGCGTTGTTCCAGCCAGCGCTCACGCCAGCAGCCGAAGCGGCGCTGGAAGGCATGTATCTGTCGTCGCTCGCCTTCCACGACACGCCCGAACACGCGGAACGGACGTATCGATACATCCGCGGCGCCTACGGTGCCCAGCCCGGCGACGAGCGAGACACAATCGCCGACGCAGTCTCGATGACGACGTTGTCACCCAGCATCAGCGGCATCATCATCCGGCAGCACACAGTGACCGCCGCGGTGGTGATGGTTCACGGCGAGAACCGGGACGTCAGTGCCGGTCTGCGAGACTTCGCGCGAATGCTGGCGCTTGGCATCGACGATTTCGCGCGAGCCCAAGGCCCGTGAGCAACGCGAGCACCTGCTACGGTCCCGCAGGTGGCGTGCCTACGAGTTGTTGCAGGCGATCGAGTAGTTGCTTCTGGCGGTCGAGTTCGAGGCCGTAGCCAGCGAAATCGCCACCGCGGAGCAGCGTCTGCGCGCGTTCGTATGAGTCCGCGAGCTGTGCTACCAGCGATGCAACATCGCCGGCGACCGGAGCCGCCGTTTGAGCCGGCACGGGCGTCCCTTGAGCCGCCGTTGGCTGCTGCGTCGCACCAGCGCCGGGCGTTGCGGCGGGCGAGGGAACGGTCACTCCCGAACTATCGAGCCCGGACGGAGAGGCGCGGCCAAACACCACGTCGAGCGCTCGCGAGAGCGTCGGCTCCATGGCGATGCTGTCGCCGTTGACGACGACAACGCGTTTGAGTTGCGGCAGCTCGTTTCCACCGGGAGCAGTTGCCGACAAGTACAGCGGCTCGAAGAAGACGTTCGCGTTGCCGATGGGAATCATCAGCAGGTTGCCCCGGATGACCCTGGACCCCGACTGGTTCCAGAGGGTCAATTGTTGCGAGACGCGGCCGTCGGAGTCGATGCGCCGCTCGACTTGCGTGGGTCCGGGCACACTCACGGTGGACGGGAAACGGAAGGAGACGAGTTTGCCGTAGTTCGCACCGTCAGACCGCGCGGCTAACCAGGCGATGGCGTTGGTGCGGTTGAGCGGCACGAACGGGCGGATGAGCATGAACTCTTCGCTTGGTTCGCCGGGGATGCGCGCGATGACGTAGTACGGGCGCACCGGCTGTTCCGTGCTGCCGAAAATTTCCGTCGGGACATCCCACTGGTCTTCCTTCTGGTAGAAGGCGCGTGCGTCGCGGATGTGGTAGCGGAGGTACACCTGCGACTGTAGACGAAAGAGGTCTTCGGGATACCGAATGTGCTCGCGCAGCGTCGCCGGCATCTCGCCGAGTGGTTTGAAGAGATCTGGGAAGATCGCGGCGTACGCCTTCAGCATGGGCTCATCGGGTTGGGTCGTGTAGAAGTTCGTCTCGCCCGAGTACGCGCTGACCACGACTTTGACGCTGTTGCGGATGTAATTAACGCCGCCGGTGCGGTGCGAATAGGGGATAAGGTCAGTGGTCGTGTAGGCGTCCTGCATCCAGTACATGTTGCCCTGGTCGACGACGATGTAGGGATCGGCATCGAGCCGCAGGAATGGCGCAATCTGGTGGATCCGCTGCTGAATGTTGCGGCGATAGATCAACCGGCTGTTGCTGTTAAGTGCGCCCGATATAAGGATATTGCGATCGCCGAACTTCCATGCGTACACGATCTTGCGGAACAGGCTGTTGATCTTGACGCCGCCGCTTCCCTCGAACTTCGTCTGCACGTTTTGATCGCCGCTCGTGGGCGTGAACTCCGGTTCGTTGCCACCGACGATGATGTAGTGGTCCGCCTGTTCGCCAAAGTAGACCTCTGGACGATCGGTCTTGATCGGTCCCTGCAGGGGGATGTCGCTGACGATCAGTTTCGGCCCGCCGTCGGGCTGTGACTCATTGACAGCG
>CAYWOO010000179.1:0-4091 GCA_964458665.1 uncultured Dehalococcoidia bacterium | reverse complement strand
GGCGTCGCCCACGCGTCGAAGACGCGCCGGAGCGTGCAGGTGCTGCTTGAGGAGCGCATGGGCTGCGGGACGGGCATCTGCTACGGCTGCGCCGTGCAGGTGCGCGCGCGCGGCGGCCGCGCGATGAGGCTCGTGTGCAAGGACGGACCGCGATTCGAGGCGCGCGATGTCTGGTAGGCTGCGGAGCATCTCGATTCCAGAGGAGTACACCGCATGAAAGTCAACGCCTTCAACGTCAACGTATGCAGTGAGAATCCGGAGCGGCTGATCGAGTTCTACGCGAACGTCGTCGGCCTGCCGCGCATGCCGCAGCTCCCAGGCGCGTTCATGGCCGGCACGACGGGCTTTCTCGTCGACGGGCACAGCGAGACGAAGGGCGCGGCGAAGGAGCCGCAGCGCGTGCTGCTCACGTTTACGGTCGATGACGCGACGGCTGAAACGCATCGCCTCGAGGGCGCGGGTGTGACGTTCATCCGCCCGCCGACGCGCGAGCCGTGGGGCGGGCTGGTGGGCACGTTTCAGGACATCGACGGCAACTACTGCCAGCTCGTCGAGTATCCGAAGGCGTGACGCGGCTTCCGTTGGAGGACGTGTCGAACATGACGGCCAGCTATGCCCGGGCGTAGGCTACGGGAGGTTCGTGCCGACCGGGCGCTCCGGGCATTCCAGAAGGCGGGCTATGTCATCGCTCGCGTTGTCGGAAGTCACTATATACTGGTGCGTGAGGGCAGTCCGGTGATCAGCGTCCCTCGGCATTCGACAATCAAGGTCGGGCTGCTGATGGCGAAGGTCAAGGCGGCTGGAATGACGTACGAGGAATTCGAGGATCTGCTCTGATGGTGCAAGACATCGAGTACGTCATCGTGATCCATCCGGCTGAAGAGGGCGGATTCTGGTCTGAGGTTCCGTCGCTGCCGGGTGCGGGATCGCAGGGCGAATCGGTCGATGAGACTGTGACGAATACCAAAGAATCGATCCAAGCGGTCCTCGAAGTCATGAAGGATCGGGGCGAGCCTGTTGTGCCTCCAAACGACATCGTCGTCAAGGTTCACGTTGCCGCTTGATATGTCATGGTTGCGCGCCTCTCACAGCGGTAGCGGACGAAACATCGAAAGATCACCGCTAGAACCTACAACCGACAACCTATAACCTAACCGCATGGACGGACGAGAACTTCGCGCGAAGGCGGCGATTACGGGCCTCGGCATGTCCGAGATGGGCCGCATCTACGGGCACGATGCGCAGCACTTCGCCGCTGAAGCCGTGCAGCGCGCCGTCGCGGACTCTGGGTTGCGTAAGGATCAGATCGACGGATTGCTTGTCAACCCCGGCGTCTCACCGCTCGGCGGCATGGGCGGCGTCGGGCTGCAGAACTATCTTGGGCTGACGCATCTGCGGCTGCTTTCGAGCATGAACTGCGGCGGCGCGACGGCCAACGTGATGGTGCAGTACGCCGCCATGCAGGTGATCCACGGTCTCGCCAACCACGTTGTCTGCGTGTTTGCCGATGCACCCCTCGCTGAAGGGCGAGGCGGTGGCGCGGCATACGCGGGCATGGGTCGCCCGACGCGGCCGAGCGGCATGGGCGGACTCTACCCCGCATTCGGCGTGTTCGGCATTAACGCGCACTACGCGCTCGCCGCGCGGCGCCATATGGCGATGTACGGCACGACGAGCGACCAGCTCGGCGCGATCGCCGTCGCCGAGCGGCAGTGGGCGGCGAAGAATCCGATCGCGGCGCATCGCGAGCCGATGACGCTCGACGACTATCGCGCGTCGCGCTGGGTCGCCGAGCCGCTGCGGTTGCTCGACTGCTGTCTCGTCACGAACGGCGGCGTCGCGGTCATCGTCTCGCGAGCCGACGAAGCGCGCGATATGGCGCAGCCGCCGGCGTACGTCTGGGGTATGGGCCAGGGCCATCCAGGCGACATGCGCCGCAAGGGCTGGGATGTCGAGACGCAGACCGGCGCGCCGATGTCGAAAGAGAAGGCGTTCGCGATGGCCGGCATCGGCGTCGCTGATGTCGACGTGCTGCAGGCGTACGACTGCTACACGTACACCGTGCTGGTGACGCTCGAGGACTACGGCTTCTGCGCGAAGGGCGAAGGCGGCCCGTTCGTGGCGGATGGCAAGCTCGGCCCGAGCGGCAGCCTGCCGACGAACACGGGCGGCGGCCAGCTCAGCGCCTACTACATGTGGGGCATGACGCCGCTGAGCGAAGGCATCATCCAGGCGCGCGGCCAGGGCGGCGAGCGCCAGGTGGCGAAGCACGACATCGTGTTGGTGACAGGCAACGGCGGCATTCTGGATCATCATTCGACGCTGGTGTTGTCGCCGGACGCGGGGTGAGCCACTCATGCCTAAAAGGACCACAGGTATCACATTCGCGCAGGTCACCAGGATGGCGCTGGCGTTCCCGAGAGTCGATGAGCGATCGTCATTCGGCACGCCGGGGCTCTACGTTGCCAAGAAGTTCATGGCGCGGCTGCGGGAGCCGGACGTGATGGTGCTGAAGCCGATCGAGGACGACGAGCAGCGGTTCCTGATGGGCACCCAGCCCGACGTGTACTATCGCGGGTACCCGACGATCCTCATCCGGCTGTCGCAGGTGCGGCCGGACGAGATGCGGGAGCTGATCGAGCAGTCGTGGCGGCGGCTGGCGTCGAAGAAGCTGCTGGAACAGTCATCGGGTGTTAGTCGTCAGTCGTCGGGGGCTGGCGGCGCAGCGCGGAAAGCACGATCCTGAAGACCGGGGACTGACGACCGATGACCAACACGTACACAAAGCCGATACCGCAGACGGACGCCGAGTCGCAGGAGTTCTACGACGGGGCGCGGCGGCACGAGCTGATGCTGATGCGCTGCCGTGGATGCGGCGCGTGGCGGTTGCCGTCGCGGCCGCGCTGCCCCGACTGCTGGTCGACGGATACCGAGTGGGCCAAGGCGAGCGGACGAGGCACGCTCTACAGCTTCGGCATCATGCACCAGAAGTTCCCCGGCTTCTCGGACGACGGCCCGTACAACTACGCGACGGTCGAGCTGGACGAAGGGCCGCGCATCGTTACGAACATCACCGGCGTGCTCGACGCGGAGATCCGCTGCGATATGCGCGTTGAGGCTGTGTACGACGATGTCTCCGACGACACGACGCTGATCCGCTTCACGAAAGCGTCGCCGTGAGCCCGAAGTTCGTGCGTGGCGGCGAGCGACCGAAGCCGCGCCCGGGCACGATCGTCGAGCTGCGGCCGTACGAGCTGCATGGCACGCGGTACTACGCCGTGCTCTACCAGCTCGATGGCGATGAGACGCGCCGCGAAGCGCGGCTGTCCTTCGATATGATCCACGATGACCCGCACGCCGGCGACCGCGTCCTGATCCAGCAGATCGTTGGCGTCGTCGACCGCATGACCCGCGACGACAAGGACACGCCTGAGCGACTGAAGGGCTGAGAGACTGAGAGACTGCTCATGACCTTCTCCATTATCGCACGCGATCCTGCTTCGGATGCATTCGGCGTCGCCGTCTCGACGGCCGTGCCGTGCGTGGGATCCGGCGTGCCGTGGGCGAAGGCGGGGGTTGGCGCGATCGCCACGCAGTCGTACACGAACATCGAGCTGGGGCGGGAAGGGCTGAAGCTGCTCGAGCTTGGCCTGAGCCCGCGCGCCGCGCTTCAGGGACTTCTCGCCGAAGATCCCGGCGCCGCGCTGCGCCAGGTCGCCGGCATCGATGCGCACGGGCGAACGTTCGCTCACACCGGCGCCGATTGCGTCGCGTGGTGCGGCAGCCGCGAGGGCGACGGCTACTCGGTGCAGGGCAACATGCTTGTCGGGCAGGCGACGATCGACGCGATGGCGGAGGCGTTCGAGTCGGGCGCGGGCAAGTGGCTCGGCATCCGGCTGATGGCCGCGCTGGAAGCCGGTCAGGCGGCCGGCGGCGACAACCGCGGCCGCGTCTCCGCCGCGCTGCTCGTGACGCCGGTGGATGCGACGAAGGGGCCGCCGCCGCTCGCGTTCGATGCGCGTCGCTACGAGATGAACATTCGCGTCGACGAGCACCGCGATCCCGTCGCCGAACTGCGCCGCATTTTCGAT
>CAYWOO010000178.1:0-23937 GCA_964458665.1 uncultured Dehalococcoidia bacterium | reverse complement strand
GCCATCGCCTGCATCATCACGTTCGGGCCGCAGGCGAACGCCTGGTCGCACCACTCCAGCAGCTCGGCGAACGGCTCCGTCACGAAGCCTTCACGGCCGGCCGAGCCGTCATCGGTCGTGACGACGACTTCGACCTCCGGCGGCAGCAGGTGCGACGGGAACACGTGCTCAGCGTCGCGCGCGCCGACGATCATCGTGACGCTCAGCGCCTTGGCGATCGCCTGTTCGGCAAGCCAGACCAGCGGCGCCATGCCGATGCCGCCGCCAACCAGGAGCAGATTTCGCGACGTGTGCCCGATCTCGTATCCGCGCCCAAGGGGCCCCCACCCGTACACGCGATCGCCAACCTTGCGTCGCGACAACCACGCCGTCCCGCGCCCGACAACGTCGTACAGGATCGCCCACTCCGGCCCGTGCGCGCCGGTGCGCACGCGGTGAAAGCTCATCGGCCGCGGGAGCAGCGGGTCGAACGAGGCCACAGGTTCCAGGTTCTCGGTTCTAGGCTCTAGGTTCTCGTCCGCGCATCGCAGCATCATGAACTGACCGGCGTAAGCGCCATTGCCAATCTCCGGCGAGCGAAACCACGTGATCCACGTGTCGGCGTAGAGGTGTTCGGTCTCGACCACTTCGGCGTAGGCGGTCTTCACGTGACCGACCCGCTGCGATACTCGCTCAGTGAGCGCACGTGATACGCGTCCTCGCCGCCGCGCTCCATGCCCGCGATCAGTGCATCGACGGCGGCGCGCGCGGTGTCCGGGCTGGTGAAGCACGGGATGCGTTTCTCCGTAGCCGCGCGGCGGATGTAGAAGCCGTCACGCAGCGTGCCGGTGTAGCGGCCCTCCGGCGTGTTGATGACACACGACACCGAGCCGTCGTTGATCACGTCCACGACATTCGGATGCCCCTCGTTCAGCCGCTTCGTCACCTGCTCGACGGGCAGGCCCAGCGCTGCGATCATGCCGGCCGTGCCTTCGGTTGCGTAGAGGCGGAATCCCGCCTCGTGCAGGTGATGGATGACGGGCAGCATCTGCGTCTTGTGCCGGTCGGCGATACTCATCAGCACACCGCCGCCCGGCTTCAGCGCCAGATCGCACGACATCAGCGCCTTCGCCAGCGCCGCCGGGAAGTCCGTATCGATCCCCATCGCCTCGCCGGTCGATTTCATCTCCGGGCCGAGATATGTGTCGACGCCTATCAGCTTCGACATCGAGAACACTGGCGCCTTCACGGCGACGAGGTTCTGCCGCGGCCACAGCCCCGGCTCGTACTTCTGATCGCGCAGCGATCGTCCCAGCATGATGTTCACTGCGACTTCCACCATCGGCACGCCGGTCACCTTCGAGAGGAACGGCACCGTGCGCGAACCACGCGGGTTCACTTCTATGACATAGACGTCCGACTCGCCCGGCCGCACCGGATCTTCCGACGGCATGATCACGTACTGAATGTTGATCAGCCCACGTGCATCGATCGCGACGCCGATGCGCGTCGTGTAGTCGACGATCGTCTCGACCTCAGCCGGCGTGAGATGAATGCCGGGATACACGGCGAACGAGTCGCCTGAATGCACGCCGGCGCGCTCGATGTGCTCCATGATCCCCGGGATGAGGACGCTCTCGCCGTCGCAGATCGCATCGACCTCGACCTCTTTACCCTCGAGGTACTTGTCGATGAGGATCGGCTTGCCATCCGCGACCTCCGCCGCAGCCTGCACGAAGCGCGCCAGCTCCGTCGGATTCTGCACAATCTCCATCGCGCGGCCGCCGAGCACATAGCTCGGGCGCACCAATACTGGGTAGCCGAGCGCCTCGGCGGTATGGATCGCGTCCTCGACGCGAAGCACAGCGGCGCCGGGCGGTTGTGGGATACCAATACCGTTCAGGAACTCCTCAAACCGGCGCCGGTCTTCGGCGAGGTCGATCGTCTCCGACGACGAACCGATGATCGGGGCCGCGGCATTGTGCAGCGGACCAGCGAGATTGATCGCCGTTTGCCCGCCGAACTGCACGATCGATGGCGGCATCTCGCCCCCGCCTTCGGCGCTGTCACCCGCCTCGTTCGCCAGGATGTCGCGGATCGACTCCTCGTCGAGCGGCTCGAAGTACAGACGGTCGCTGGTGTCGAAGTCCGTCGAGACCGTCTCCGGGTTCGAGTTCACCATGATCGAGCGATAGCCCGCCTTGTCGAGCGCCCACGCCGCGTGCACGGAGCAATAATCGAACTCGATGCCCTGGCCGATGCGAATCGGCCCACTGCCGATGACGAGCGCCTTCTTGCCGGGCTCCGGCAGCGCCTCGTTCTCCTGCTCGTAGGTGCTGTAGAAGTACGGCGTGACTGCGTCGAACTCGGCGGCGCACGTATCGACCATCTTGTACACGGGGCGGATGTCCCACTCGTCGCGCAGCGTCCGCACCTGCTCCGGCAGCCGGTCGCTCAGCGTAGCGATCTGCTTGTCTGCGAAACCCATGCGCTTCGCGGCGCGCAGAAGATCGGGCGTCAGTGTCTCGGCCAGCAGCCGCTTCTCCATGCCGATGATGTTCATCAGCTTGTCGATGAACCACATATCGACGCCAGTCGTCTGCGACAGGCCCAGCGGGTCGGCGCCGCGGCGCAGGGCAGCCATCATCGACCAGAGGCGCTCGTCGGTCGCGTGCAGCGGGCGCGCTTCGTGGTTGTCCTTCCATGTCGAGTCTTCCCAGAGCAACGAGCGGCCACCGACTTCGAGCGAGCGAACAGCTTTCTGCAGCGCACCCTCGAACGAGCGATCGATCGCCATCACCTCGCCCGTGGCCTTCATCTGCGTACCGAGCGTCCGGTCGCCGAACGGGAACTTGTCGAACGGCCATCGCGGGATCTTGACGACGACGTAGTCGAGCGCCGGCTCGAACGCTGCCGTCGTGCGTTGTGTCACGGCGTTCGGGATCTGGTCAAGCGTCTTGCCGACGGCGATCTTTGCCGCGACGCGGGCAATCGGGTACCCGGTCGCCTTGCTGGCGAGCGCCGAGCTGCGCGAAACGCGCGGGTTCACTTCGATGACGTAGTACGGCGGTAGCTCGTCGCCGGCGGGCGTCGCCCACGGCGTCGTCTGCGGGTTCGGCGCCAGCGCGAGCTGGACGTTGCAACCGCCTTCGATGCCGAGCGCTGTGATGATCTTCAGCGACGCCGTGCGGAGCATCTGGTACTCCTTGTCGGACAGCGTCTGGCTGGGCGCAACCACGATGCTGTCGCCGGTGTGCACGCCCATCGGATCGAAGTTCTCCATGTTGCAGACGGTGATCACGTTGCCCACACCGTCGCGCATCACTTCGTACTCGATCTCTTTCCAGCCGAGCAGCGACTGTTCGACGAGCACCTGGTTGATCGGGCTGGCCGCGATGCCGCTCGCTACGATGCGGTCGTACTCCTCGACAGAGTGCGCGATGCCGCCGCCGGTCCCGCCGAGCGTGTATGCCGGCCGGATCACCGCCGGCAAGCCGATCTGTTCGAGCGCGCCGCGCGCGGCGTCGGCGTTCGTGACGATCACGGATGGCGGTGTGGGCTCGCCGATCTCGTCAAGCATCTGCCGAAACAGCTCACGATCCTCGGCCTTCTTCACAGATTCGATCGGCGTGCCGAGCAGGCGCACGCCGTACTTCTCCAGCACCCCGGCCTCGTGCAGTGCGACCGCCATGTTCAAGCCCGTCTGACCGCCGAGTGTCGGCAGCAGCCCGTCGGGCCGCTCGCGCTCAATGATGCGCGTAATCACGTTGAGGTCGATCGGCTCGATGTAGACGACGTCAGCCACGCCCTCGTCGGTCATGATCGTCGCCGGATTGGAGTTCACCAGTACCGAGATCACGCCTTCTTCGCGCATGGCCTTGCAGGCCTGCGTGCCGGCGTAGTCGAATTCGGCAGCCTGCCCAATAACGATGGGGCCAGAGCCGATGATCAGCACTTTCGAGGTTTTGTTCACGCCTTGGGGGATCCCTGGATTGCGAAAGAAGTGCGCGTCGTCACCGGCGGCTCGCTAGCTCGCGCTCGCGCTGCTCGCGTTGCTCCGGCAGCACGCGCATGCCGCCCAGATGTCCCGCCACGAGCAGCCCGGCGACGAACGCCGCGGACATCGCAACCAAGAACGACAGGTAGATCGGGATCGGCGTAGACGTGAGCATGTAGGCGAGACCGCCGATAGCGATGGCAGCGAAACTGAACGCGACCGCGTAACCCGGCCACTCCGTGATCCAGTCGCCGGACCAACGCCAGCAGAACACACCGAAGCCGACGCCGGCCGCACCGACCCCGAGCGCCAACGCCCAGCCGCCCAGCAACACCGCAATCGCCTCGCGATGATTGTCGCCCCAGATGGCGAACGGCAGGATACTCGCCGTGATCAGCAGCAACGGCGCGGCGACCATCGCCATCGCCGCGACGCACTGACCGCCGAACGCCAGGCGCCCGTACACGTCGATGCTCTTCAGCACAGCGTCAATGCGAAGTTCGTTGCTCAAAGTTGGTTCACAGTTGTCGGTTCACAGTTCACGATCCGCGCGGGCCAATTCCTTCTGCGTAATCTGCGTAATCTGCGGTTCCTAAACCAGCGGCAGTTCGAATCGGGCTTCCGGATTGTAGATGGGTACCAGCGCGCCGATGCTGCTGAGGAACGTCAGCGCGACTTCGTTGTCCTGCGGTAAGCGGCCGCGGATGCGCTTGTAGCCCTTGTCCCGCGCGAAGCCGAGCGCATACTCGGCCAGCGACGTGCCGATGCCCTTGCGCCGCGCCTCGCGCAGCATCCAGACGCCGAGGATGACGGTGTCCGGCTCGAACGTGTTGTAGTCGAGCGCCGCGAATCCCACCACCTTGCCGTCGATAAAAGCGAGGAACGCGCCGCCTTCGCCGCCCATACGGCTGATCCACGTCCGTACTTCATCGGGGCTGAGCGCGCGCTCGAATCCGACGGGATTCGGCTCCTTCATCACCTCCGTAATGACAGAGGCGATAACATCGGCATCGTTGATGTTCGCCTGCCTGTACGTCGGTTCGGCCTGTACGTTTGTCTCTGCCATGATGGGCCTCCGTGCGACCGTGGTTGCCTTGCTCTCCCCAGCATCCCCTGTGGACGCCATGACCGTATTGTAGTCCTTCTCAGCGCGCGTGTACCGCGTCCACCATCTCCAGAAAGCGCTCGAACAGGTACATGTTGTCGAGCGGGCCCGGCGACGCCTCGGAGTGGTACTGGATAGTCATCGCCGGCTCTCGCCGGTGGCGCAACCCCTCGACCGTACCGTCATTCACGTTCCGATGGCTCACTTCGATATCTGCAGCGAGGCCGCTGTCGTCGACGGCATAGCCGTGATTCTGGGCAGTGATGTACACGCGGCCAGTGGATTCGTCACGCACCGGATGGTTCGCGCCCCGGTGGCCGAACTTCAACTTGAAGGAATGAGCGCCAAACGCCGCCCCGATCACCTGATGCCCCAGGCAGATGCCCATGACGGGCGTCTTGCCAATGAGTCCGCGCGCCGTCTCGACCGCGTAGCCAAGCAGCGCCGGGTCGCCCGGCCCCGGCGACAGCAGCACGCCATCGGGTCGCATCGCGAGTATGTCTTCGGCAGTGGTCTGGCATGGCACGACGACGGGCTCGCAGCCGAGGCCATATAGCACGCGCAGGATGTTGTACTTCACGCCCAGGTCGAGCACGACGATCTTGCGCCCCGGCCGCTTCTCGCCATCACCCGCGTACTCGTACGGGCGACGGGTGCTCACCCACGGCACAAGGTCCGTCGAACCGTAGCGCGGCATCTCGCGCAGTCGGCCAAGCGCCTCTTCGACGGTCTCGTCCTGCGTGACGACGCCCATCATCACGCCGGCAGTGCGCAGTCTACGAGTGAGCGCGCGCGTATCGATGCCGGCTATGCCGGGGACGCCATTCTCGGCGAGATAGTCGTGCAGTGTGCGCTTCGAGCGCCAGTGGCTGGGGGTCTCGCAGTCCTCGCGCACAATGAACGCTCGCACCTGGATGCGGCGGGATTCGACATCGAACTCGTTGATGCCGTAGTTGCCTTGAAGCGGGTACGTCATCACCAGCACCTGCTCGGCGAACGACGGGTCGGTCAGTGCTTCCTGGTAGCCGGTCATCGACGTGCAGAACACGACTTCGCCGTGCGACCGCACAGGCGCACCGAACGCGTCGCCCACAAACGAGGAGCCGTCCTCCAGCACGAGAAGCGCCTTAGCCAACGGGCACCCCGCTCTCGTACACGACACGGCCACCCGCGATGGTAGCAACGACTGCGCCCTTCAGCGTGACACCGCCAAGCGGCGTATTCTTCCCCTTCGAAGCGAAGCGCTCCGGCTCAACCACCCACGCCGCGTCGGGCTCGAGCAGCACAATGTCCGCAGGCGAACCGACCGCGACCGTGCCGATGCCGGGTACGTGGCGATCGAGACCGAGCGCCCGGACCGGGCCGACGGTCATCCGCTCGATCAGCATCTCAATCGAGATACGCCCATCGTGCACAAGTCGCATGCACAGGCCAAACGCCGTTTCCAGCCCGCTGATCCCGAACGCAGCTTCGTCGAACTCGCACAGCTTCTCGATAACGGCGTGCGGCGCGTGGTCGGTCGCGATGCAGTCGATCGTGCCATCTGTGAGGCCGCTGACGCAGGCATCAACGTCGTCCTGCGAGCGCAACGGTGGATTCACCTTGGCGTTCGTGTCGTACGCCAGCTCATCGCCAGCAAGCGCGCCAAAGGCAACAATCTCATCGGTGAGCGCTAGGTGGTGCGGTGTCACTTCCGCCGTGACGCGCAGGCCGCGCGCTTTCGCGCGGCGCACCCCATCGACGGCGGCGCGGGTGCTCATGTGCGCAATGTGCACGTGCGCGCCCGTCGTTTCGGCGAGCGCGATGTCGCGGTTGACGGCCGCTTCCTCGGAAGCGGACGGCGCGCCCCGCAGTCCGAGACGCGTAGACACCCAGCCTTCGTGCATCACCGCGTCCTTCGCCAGCGACGGGTCCTCGCAGTGGTCGATAACCGGCAGCTCGAAGATGCTCGCGTACTCCAGCGCGCGGCGCATCAGCGTTGCGTCCCAGATAGGCGCACCGTCGTCGCTGAAGGCGATGCATCCCGCCGCGGCCAGGTCGCCAAGTTCCGCCAGCTCTGTCCCGGCGCGTCCCTTACTCACGGCGCCGATCGGCAGAACGCGCACAGTCGCACGCGCCGCCGTCTCGCGCAGCACGTACTCGATCACCGAGCGCGTGTCCATCGCCGGCTCCGTGTTCGGCATGGCGCAGACGGTCGTGAAGCCGCCGCGCGCCGCCGCGCGCGTGCCGGACGCGATGTCTTCCTTGTACTCCAGCCCCGGATCCCGCAGATGGGTGTGTACGTCGACGAATCCAGGCGCAACGACCAGCCCGCGTGCATCGATCTCTCGCGCGCCGTCCCCGGCCACGCCGGCGCCGATCGCGGCGATGCGGCCGTCGTCGACGAGCACGTCCGCAATGGCGTCGAACTTTGTCGCCGGGTCGATGACGCGGCCGCCGCGAATAACGATACGCTCGCTCACAGCGACCCCCTGGCGGCTAGGCGCGCGCCTCGCGTCGTCTGTCGCGTGATCAGCCAGAGCACCGCCATGCGCACGGCGACGCCGTTCGTCACCTGCTCTTCGACGTGCGACTGCAATCCGTGGGCGACTTCGTGGCTGATCTCGACGCCTTCGTTCATCGGGCCGGGGTGCATCACCAGAGCGCCTGGCTTCGCGCGCGCCAGCCGGTTCGCATTCACCTGGTACAGGCGTGAGTACTCCCGCGCGCCTGGCACGAAGCCACCGTGCATGCGTTCGACCTGCATCCGCAGCGCCATCACCACGTCCGCGCCTTCGATCGCGTGATCGAGGTCCGTCTCGACGCGCACGGGCGGCAGCCGCCCTTCCGTCGCAGCGCCGAGGCCGGCGGGGAGCAGCGTCCGCGGCGCGCACACCACCACGTTCGCGCCCAGCGCCGTCAGTGCCCACATGTTCGAGCGGGCGACGCGGCTGTGCAGGATGTCGCCGACGACGACGACCTTCTTGCCACGCACGTCGCCGAGCGCGCCACGCATCGTGTACAGGTCCAGCAGCCCCTGGGTCGGATGCGCGTGCAAGCCGTCGCCCGCGTTCACGACGCTGCATGCGGTGTGGCGCGAAGCGAGGTACGGTGCGCCTGAACGGTTGTGCCGCATGACAAGCACGTCGGCGCCGACGGCTTGCAGCGTCTTCACCGTATCGACGAGCGACTCGCCCTTCGTGACGCTGCTGCCGGACGCTGCGACGTTGATCACGTCTGCGCCAAGGATCTTGCCCGCGAGTTCGAACGATGTGCGGGTGCGCGTGCTGTTCTCGTAAAACAGCGTGACGATCGTCGTGCCGCGGAGTGCGGGCACCCGCGGCACTTCACGCGAAAGCACTTCTTTCATCGTGTCGGTCGTACTCATCACGAGTTCGAGCTCGTCGACGGTGAAGTCGTCGATATCCAGCAAGTGCCGGCGCCGCCACGCGCTCTCCTCGGTTGCGGGAGCAGCAAGCGGTGCAGCAGCCTCTGCCGGTCGCGCCTCGGTGGTCATCGCGATACCCCCGCTTCCTCTACGGCCGCCACGCGCACGTACTCCTCGCCATCCGTCTCCTCCAGCCGCACCTGCACGTCATCGGCGCGCGATGTCGGGATGTTCTTGCCCACGAAGTCGGCGCGGATGGGCAACTCGCGATGGCCGCGGTCGACCAGCACGGCAAGCTGAATGCGCCCCGGTCGCCCGTAATCGACAAGGGCATCGAGCGCTGCGCGCACGGTGCGACCCGTGTAGAGCACATCGTCGATCAGCACGACATGCTTGCCGGCGATCTCGGGCAGGTCGCTGGGTTGGATGTTGACGCTCGCGCCCCGCTCGGTGAGGTCGTCGCGGTACAGGCCGATGTCCAGGGTACCCACCGGCACGTCCACACCCTCGAACTCCCGTATCGCCCGTGCGATGCGCTGCGCCAGCGGCACGCCGCGCGTGCGCATACCGACGAACACGAGCTCGGCCGCGCCGCGATTGTGCTCGACGAGCTCGTGGGCGATGCGTGTCACCGCCCGCCGGATATCGTCGGGAGCCATGATCGTGTTGTCGTGCATCAAAAGACCTCCTGCCCGGTGATCCGGTTGGAGGTCGTGCGGCGGTATGCGGGCGCTCGCAGCGCCGGAATCTGGCTGTGCATCGAAGTGCCTTCCCGGCCTCTCGGGACCGGATTAAAGGGTCGGGACGTTTGATTGATAATAGATCGAACCCGGCCGCCGTTCAAGTACCTGCCTCATTTCACGTTCGGCAGACGGTGTAAGCTGAATTCGTCGGGCCCAAGGCCGCAATCCGGGTGTGGGAGTGATTCGTGAATCGTCCGGCGCTGTTCATCGCATCGGTCATTCGCCGGCGGCCCGGAAGCGTCGTCGCCGTGGCGATGATCGCCGCGCTGGTGCTTTCCTTCGGCATCCCGCGGCTCAAGTTCCAGACCGGCCAGGAAACACTCATCGACCCGGCATCGAAGCTTTCGCAGGACAATGCCCGCTTCCAGGCGCAGTTCGGCGGCGAGCCGCTGCTCATCCTCTTCGAAACGCCGTCCGACGGCGCAACGATCGAGCAGCTCTTCACCGCAGCTAACCGCGACCGCCAGCGGCAGCTGGAGAACGACCTAACCGCGACGGGAAGCTTCCAGAGCATCATCTCGCCGCTGACGATCATCCAGTTCGCACAGACACAGATCGAGCAGCGCATGGTTTCGCAGCCGGCGAAGCTGGCATCGGACGAAGCGGCGGCGTCGGCGAACGCGCGCAACGCTGCCGCAGCGCAAGGCGAGTCGGCCGCCGCACAAGACGCCGCGGCCGCCGCCGCCAAGCAGAAGGTCGATGACGAGTTCAACGCGGCGTTCGGCGCGGACGCGAAGCGCTTCCTCGCGGTCGGTCATCGCACGCTGGACAACCCCCGGTTCGTGCATTTCGTGCTCTACGGCGCGGATGAGCGGCTCCGCCCCGAGATCACGGGAGTATTCCCCGACGATCACCACGCGTTGATGATCGCACGGCTCCGCGGCAACCTGTCCCTCGATACGGGCGCAACGGCGGCAGGCGACGTGAAGGCCGGCATTGGCGCCTACGGCTTCGACGGCGTGACGCCGCTGGTGTCCGGTCCGCCACTGCTCATCAAAGAGATTAACGACAAGATGCGCAGCGCCCTCGTGCTGATGGCGATCTTCGCCGTGGCGATCATGGTCGCCGTACTGTTCACCGTCTTTCGCGCGCGCTGGCGGCTGCTCTCGCTGCCGGCCGTGCTCGTCGGCTGCGTATCGGCGTTCGGCCTGATGGGGTTTGCCGGCATACCACTCACGATGGTGACCATCTCCGGCCTACCAATACTCATCGGACTTGGCGTCGACTTCGCCATCCAGATCCACAACCGCATCGAGGAGGAAACGTTCGCGACGGACTCCGCAGAGGCGGGCCTGGACAACGCGTTTGCTCGCCTCGGCCCGGCGCTCGCCGTGGCCGGCCTGGCGGCGTGCATCGGCTTCATCGTCCTCCATCTCTCCGATGTACCGATGATCCGGGACTTTGGCTCGATGCTGGCGGTCGGCGCTGTCATCGTCTTCGTCACAAGCCTGTCGCTGATCAGCGGCGTGCTCTACTTGCGCGAGCGCACGCGCCTCGGCGCGCAAACGCCGCCGCGCGCGCGATTCGAGGTCGAGCGCGTCGTCCAGGGGCTCACCGCGCGCACAGTCGGCCGCTTTGCGCCCATCGCGCTCATGGCGCTCGCCGTCTCGTTCGGCGGCCTCTACGTCAGCCGGATGATTCCTACGCAGACAGATCCCGAGAAGTTCGTCCCGTCCGACAGCAGCGTGCTGGTGGACTTGCACCATGTGAGGGACGTCGTCGGCTCAACGAACGAACTGAATCTGCTGGTTGAAGTGTCCGCCGGGCGGCACGTCACCGATCAGGATGTACTCGACTGGATGCTGCCGTTCGAGGAGCGCCAGCGCGCCGCGCACCCGGGTGATATCCGCATCTCGAACAGTCTGGCGTCGTTCACCAAATCCGTAACCGGCGACGCACCAACGTCCGCCTCGGCGGAGAACGCCGTCCGCGACGCGCCACAGGCGCTCGCCGACAGCGTCGTGAGCGGCGATCGTACCATGGCATCCATCACATTTGCGCTCAGCGATCAGCTGACGCTGGACGGCCAACGCGCACTCACGGAACGGATCCAGCGGGATGCGCGGCCGCCTGCAGGCGTCACCATCGCGCCCGCCGGCCTCAGTGTGATCGGCACCGCGGCGGTCGATGCGATCAGCGCCAACCGTGATCTCATGTCGTTCGTAGCGCTCGCGGCGATTTTCGCGATGCTGGCCGTATGGTTCCGTAATCCGGTGAAGGCAGTGGCCCCGCTGCTGCCCGTCGTGCTGGCGTTGGGTGCTTCGGCGATGCTGCTCTACTTCAGCGGCGTGGAGTACAGTCCGCTGACTTCGATCTCCGGTCCACTGATCGTCGCCATGGGCACGGAGTTCAACGTGCTGCTGATGTCGCGCTACTTCGAAGAGCGCGCGAACGGCATGGACGCGCGCTCGGCAATGTCGACAGCGTCGCTGCGGATCGGCCGCGCTATCGCGGCATCCGGGCTAACGGTCATGGGTGGATTCGCGGTGTTGGCCTTCAGCGATTTCCCCCTGCTGGATAACTTCGGCAAGGTAACCGCGCTGAACATCGGCCTCAGCCTGCTGAGCACACTCCTCCTCTTGCCGCCGCTGCTCGTGTGGGCCGACGGCGAACACCACTCCGTCCGCGCCGCACCCGGCGCCGTCACAGAGTAGCTGCCCGCTACAATGAGCCCCGCGGCGATGCGACCCCCCCCGCGCTGTAGGGACGCAACCTGTTGCGCCCGCGCGCGGAATGGGACCCAATCGCCGATAGCGCGCTCGGCTATCCACCAAACGATCATCTGCGCATCCTACGGAGAAATCCCATGCCCACCCCAACGACCATGCGCGCCTTGCAACTCCGCACCCTCACCGGAGCCGACGGCCTGGAGATCGCTGACGTCCCCGCGCCATCGAGCGACACCAACGTGATCATCGAGGTGCACGCCGCCGGCATCGGTTTCCCCGACCTGCTGATGACGAAAGGCCAGTACCAGTTCAAGCCGACACCGCCATTCATTCCCGGCGTCGAGGCTGCCGGCGTCGTCCTGCGAGCGCCTGCGGCGTCCGGCGTGCGTCCTGGCGACCGCGTCATCGCGTCTTCCATGCTCGGCGCCTGGGCGGAGATCGCGGTCGCGCACCCGCTGAGCACGATGCCGATCCCCGATGGCATGAGCTTCGAAGAGGCGACGGCGATGGTGAACTATCAAACGGCGTACTTCGGACTCGTCTGGCGTGGCGCGATGAAGGCGGGCGAGACGGTCCTCGTACACGGCGCCGCGGGCGGTACGGGCACATCTGCGATACAGGTGGCGCGCGGCCTCGGCGCAACAGTGATCGCCATCGCCCGCGGCAGCAAGAAGCTCGCCGTCGCAAAAGACGCCGGAGCACAACACTGCGTCGACGCCGATGCCGAGTGGCTGACTGAGGTGCGAGCGATCACACACAACCGCGGCGTCGATATCGTCTACGACCCGGTAGGCGGCGATCGCTTCACGGACAGCGTCCGCTCGCTGGCGCCACTGGGTCGGGTGCTGGTAATCGGATTCGCCGCCGGCACGATCCCGGAGGTGAAGGTGAACCGCCTGCTGCTGCGAAACACCGCCGTCATTGGCGTCGCCTGGGGCGAGTACGTCCGCGTCGATCCAACGATGCCGCGTGCGATCGCAGCCAACCTCGCGCAGCTGCACGTAGCCGGCCACATCCGCCCGCCGATCGGCGGTGTCTATCCGATGGAACGCTGTGGCGAGGCGTTGCAGGCGCTCGAAGCGCGCCGCGCCACCGGCAAGCTGGTGCTGAAGATTCGCTGACCCTTCGCGCCGGGTTGCGCTAGCCCGGCCCGCCGATCCATCGGAAATACGCGTCGAGATCCGGCAGAATGTCGGTCTGGTGGAAGATGAAGAACACGCCGACGACCAGGCTGAACACGGCGGCGAACAATCCGGCCGCCACGTAGATCCACTGCCGACGCTGCGACGACACGAACCCGGCCGTGCTTACGATCGTCACGACGGAATTCGAGATCAGGAGTCCGACGACGAAGGCGCCGAGCGCGGCGACACCCATAGAGCGGCTTCCTGCGCCCACGGCTGTCGCAATCACCAGCACCTGCGTGCCCGTCTCCGCGCCGATGCCATGGATGAGACCGACCGCGTACGCGGTCTTCACGCCGTACTGCTGTGCTTCGTGGACATGTTCGTGCGGTCGGCCAAAGACTCGCGAACGGACAACGCCGATGCCGTTACGCACGCCCGCAAAGACGAGCATCCAACGGCTGCGCAGCCGGAACTCCTGGCCGCCGCGAAAGTACTGGAAAATGGAGTAGAACAGGTACACCGCTAGCAAGATCAGTGTTACGCCGACAATCCGCTCCATGATCGGATCGATCCAGTCCGGCAAGAACTGTCTCGCCAGGATCGCCAGCAGGCCGAGGAGGACCACCACGCTGCCGTGGCCGAGCGCATACATGGTCCCCAGGATGAGCGCCGGCCGCTGCCTACGCACGAACGTTCGGATCGCCGGCCGATAGCCGGCGTTGTGGCCATTGTGACGATGCGCAAACTCTCCGATCGAGTGAGAGTGTGACGCACCGACCGCAACCGCAACCTGGAGCGTCGAGCCACCGCGCGACGTGGCGAGCGAGTGATGCGACTCGTCCGTAAGCATCAACGCGGGCTCCCGACTCAGCCAACCGCGATCCGCCTCATCCACCGACGCTGCCGTGCTCGTGATGTCCGTGATCGCGGCGATGTGATCCCAGTCGATGCCGTGGCGGATACCCAGCGCCAGCGCGGCGCCGAGCACCCCGACTGTCCCGCCTATGCCCATAGCCAGGAGAGGAGAACTAGCCAGGACGCTGAGTACGTCGTTCATCATGTACTTCCCGTCCCTAGTTCGAGGTCTCTTCGCGTTTGCATTCCGCGCACAGACCGAAAATCGCGAAGTGGTCGATGTCGGCGTGGAAGCCGACTTCGCGCTCGATCTGCGTTCCCAGCTTTTCGAGGTAGGTGTGGTCCAGCAGCGTGACGCCGTTGCACTGGCGGCAGATCAGGTGGTGATGCCGCTCACTGGCCACCCACTCGAACGTGGCGTCGCCGCCACCCATGTGCGTTTCGGAGATCAGCCGCATCTCCTTCAGCACCGCGAGCGTGCGGTACACCGTAGAAATGTCCACGTACGGGTACGCCGCCTTCACTTGCTCGAAGATGTCGGCCGCCGAAAGATGGCCCGCCGCATGCCGCAGCGACATCAGGATCATCATGCGCTGTGGCGTCATCTTGTGTCCGGATTCGCGCAGGACGTCGATTGTCTCAGATTCGCAGCTCATGCCAGAATCCTTTGTTGCAATGATTTGCGTCTACTTTATCCCATGACCATGCAATCACGCAACTAAGCAATGTGCCGAGATGGCTGTGCTTTGTTACAGGGAGTGGGCTCGCGGCCCAACCTGCCTCGTGGCGCGGGCTTTTCAGCCCGCGCGGCTCTCCGCGACCAGGCCGGATCACGGGCTGGCGACGGCCAGATCGCGCGTTCAAACGAGAGCCGAAGCCTACGCGGGCAGGACAACCCTGAACGAAACGCCGCCGCCGGGCTCGTTCGTCGCTTCGATGGTGCCGCGATTCAGCTCCACCAGCTCGCGCGTAATCGCCAGACCGAGGCCGCTGCCCGACGCCGTGCGCCGCGCCCGATCGCCGCGGAAAAACCGATCGAACACCCGCCCCAAGTCTTCATCCGGGATCGATGTACCTGTATTCGCGATCGTGCAGACGACGTGGGACGGGCCAACTCCGTTCTCGCGGCGACCGATCACCGTGATCTCGCCGCCTGCCGGCGTGAACTTGGCCGCGTTCTCCAGCACGTTCGTGAACGCGCGTTCCAGTTTGTCGGCGTCGACATCATGCAGGACGGCATCGCTCGCGAGATCGACGTTGATATCCAGTGCCTTCGCCTTCGCGGCAGGCTCGATGCGGCGCACGCACCGGCCGACGATCGCGTCGAGCGACACGTCTTCGCGCTTTGTAATGACCTGGCCGGCGTCGATTTCACCGAGATACAGGAGGTCGGCCAGGAGCGCGTTGACGTGCGTCGCCTCGTCATTGATAACACGGCCGATGTGCTGGGTGTCTGCCGCTTCGGCGGTGCCATCGGTGAGCGCCTGCGCGTAGCCCGTGATCGACGTCATCGGCGTCTTCAGGTCGTGCGATACGTTCGCGAGCAGATCGCGCATCTGCGTGTCGCGTGTTCCCACGTGCTCGGCCATGGCCGTGAACGAGCGCGCGAGACGCCCTACCTCGTCATCCCGCGACACCTCAATGCGTTGGTCGAAGTCGCCGCGCGCCATCGCCTCTGATGCCGCCGTGAGCTTCCGCACTGGCTGCGCTACCTGCCGTGCAAGCACAATTGCGGCCAGCATCGCCAGCGGAATCGCGATGAGTCCGGCGAGGGTCAGACTGGGCAGCAGCCCCAGCCACGCGCCTGCGATCGTATCGCTCTCGACGGCCAGCACGATGCGAAACGGCAATTCACGCCCGCCGCCCGTCACGAAGCGCTGCGAGGCCGCCACAAACGTGAGGCTTCCGGCATCTGGCGACTGTCCTGCGGGCTGCCACGCGACAAAGCCGCGCCGCACATCGTCGATCGATGAGCGAGGCACCTCGATCTGCGTGCCGCTCAGCTTCCCAGCCGTATCGTGCAGCACCAACCCCTCGCTGGATACGAGCAGGATGCGCACGTCCTGATCGACAGCAAGCGCGTCAAGCGTCTCCGAGAACGGACGCTCGCTCTGCTGCTGCGGTAGCAGCGCGAGGAATGCTTGCTGGTAGATCGCGGGCGACGCCGCGGCGACGCGATCGAGCGCCTGCTGTCTGCGCTCGTCGCGCGTGCGCGCGACAAAGATGGCGCCTGACAGCAGGATCGCCAGCGCGATCACCAGCGTCAGCGAAACGACAAGCTTCGTCTGAAAGCTGAACAGGAACGAACGCATGCGCGCGTTCACGCTGGGACCGCCTCCACCAGTCGGTAGCCGCTACCCCATACCGTCTCGATCTTCAGGCCCGACCCTTCGAGCTTGCTGCGGAGGCGCACAATGTGCACGTCTACGGTGCGCATGCTGTAAAAGGCCGTCCCCCAGACCAGATCCAGCAGCTTCTCGCGGTCCAACGTGATGTTTGTGAAGCGGAGGAATGTCGCGAGCAGGTCGAACTCCTTCGGCGTCAGCGCCACCGGCTCGCCCTTGATCGCCGCCTGTCGATTGCGCACATCCATCCACAACTCGCCGACCTGGATCTGCTCGCCCGCCGCTTCGCTTCCAGCCCGGCTACGGCGCAGGACCGATTGCACACGAGCGACGAGTTCCGTCGGGTTGAACGGCTTCGTCACGTAGTCGTCCGCGCCAAGCTGCAGGCCGGCCACCTTGTCGATGTCGGACGACCGCGCGGAAAGGAAGATGACCGGCATCTCGCTGCGTTTCCGCAGGTTGCGGATGATCTGGAGGCCGTCGGGCCCCGGCATCATGATGTCCAGTACTGCCAGCTCAAACGTCTGCTCCTTCAGCAGCTTCTGCGTCTCGTCGCCGTCGCGGGCGACCGTAACTTCGTAGCCGGCCTTGGCCAGGTACATCCGCACCAGATCGGCGATGTTCCGATCGTCATCGGCGACCAGGATGCGGGCGGCGTCTTCTCGCTCGTTCATAAATGTTACGGCTCCAGTGTAGAAGAAACGGCGGATGGCACAGCCCCCCGCCGTTCTCCTTGCATCCGCTGCTAGAAGCTCTGCGTGCCGCCGCTTCCGGAGCCGCTCTGCGGCGCCGGCGTGTTCGGTGGGGCATTGTCGGGCTTCATGTGCCCCGGCCCCATGTGACCGCCGAAACCACCACGGAAGAAGAAGCTGAACTTGCCGTCCAGCAGCTTGTTCAAATGGTCGCTCAGCATCTTCAGCGCATTGTCTTCGTGCTTCTGGGTCAGGTCGCCGTTCTTGACGGCTTCATCCAGCTTTGCCTTCGCGCCATCCGTGATGAACGCCTTCAACTGGTCGCGGCTCTTGCCGTGTGCCGCCGCAACCGTCGCAATCGTGGCGTCGTCGGCCCCAAGCTCCGTCTTGAGCTGATCGGTCGTGATGCCCAGGAAGTCCGCGAACTTCTGACTGGCGTCTGCTAGTCCCATGCCGAATCCGAACTCAAAGCCGGGACCAAAGCCCTTGGGACCACCGTGGCCGAAACCTCGGAGCCCGTCGAACCCACGACCGCCAAAGCCTGGCATGTCCTGGATCCGTTGCTTGAGCGCGTCCGCCTGCTTCTGCGTCAGATCGCCGTTTTGTACGGCGGTGTCGACATCTTCGTTGCGTGTATCTGTGATCGCCTGCTGCAGTTTCGGCGTGTCAATACCGAGCTTCTGCGCCACGCGGTCAAGAAACGTCGAGCCGCTGCCGTTGCCTGTGGCCGACTGGGCCATCACCGCCCCGGCGCCCAACAGGACGACGATGCCCGCACCGGCAGCCGCGATCAGCCACTTCCTCTTGAACATAGTCACCCTTCCCTTCACTCACCACACCAGAACTCTTCCACGCTCATGCTAACGCGGCGCCGGACGCGGAGGTGTTTCGAAGCGGTTATCCAGCCATCCACAGGCGCAATTGAACACCGGAAAAAAACTTCCGGAATTACACATCCAGGCCAACAGATCCCCGGTCGGGCGTCGAAGTTAGGGGTGGACAACACAAGATCGCTCCGACAAAGGCAAACCCGCTGAAAGGTGGGGACGCAAAGCCACGGGCCTACAGTCCTTTCGGGGATACGGTAGCCGGGCCGCCGAAGGCACCTGAGTGGGTCGGAGATCGTCGGCTGAGTCCTCCGGGACGAAGCGCCTCGCTTGTCCGACCCCATTTGGACGGAGAGATCGCAGTGGCCAGCATCACCTTCGATGCGCGCGGGCTGCAGGATTTGGGAGCGCCACTGGCGTTCCCGGCCCTGTCCGTTGGCGCGGTCACCACACGCTTCCGTCCCTCATCTCACGCTCTCACCGGCGCAGTCGGCCGGAGTCACACTACCCCAACCCCTGACCCTGACCCCCGTGACTCTGGTCGTCGCACCTCTGGTGCACTACGTCTGAGCGAGATGGCGCCACGCCTGACCCGCATGGTGCCGCCGGGTCGAGCCCAGGGCCTGCACCTGCGCCGCGGACCCACCAGTCGAACGGCGTTCGTTTGCCTCTGGCGAACATCCCTCGGCTCGGCCCGGCCTACCTCTACAGCATCGGCCCCTGCGGCCGCGTCTTGAACTAGCGAAGCTCGGCGGCTCTCGGCAGGCTCGCGTGTACCACATGGCGCACGCGCGTTGCTGCGTGCGCCGACGGCGCGTGGCCGCGAATCTGAAACCTGACGGTGCTATGCTTGGCTCCAATATGGCCGCCTACTACACGTCGCAGGGCTACGACGCGCCGGCCGCGCTCATCTGGTCGATCCTCGCGGACTTCCCGTCATGGCCGCGCTGGTTCCCGAACTGCTCGGCCATTCGCTTCGAGAGCGATGCACGCGCCGCGGGCGCGCGACTGCTTGCGCTCGCCGACGACCCGAACGAGTGGACACGCTGGCAGATCGCCGAATGGCGCGAGCCGCAGCTCTTGGTCTGCGAGCACGTCGAATCGACCGCGCCGATGTCGGGCCAGGTGCAGGCGGCGTACCTGCAGTTCGAGCTGATCAGCGAGTCCGACGGCTGCACGCTCGAAGTCGAGATCGGCGCCGAAGGCCACGGCGTCGTAGGCGATTTCTTCGTCTCGATGACGCTGGGCAGCGGCGTGAGGCGTCTCCTTCCCCAACTCGTCGATGCCTTTACCGCGCATGTCCTTGCGCGTGTCGCGGCGGAACAGTGAGCCTGCAGCCGGGCAAACTGCCCGCCGCCCTGCTTGCGGAACTGCTGGGCAAGATCCCGCGTGGAGACCCCCGTGTCCTCGTGGGACCGGCCATTGGACGCGACGCTGCCGTCATCGACATCGGCGGTGGTCGCTGCCTCGTTGCCAAGACGGATCCCGTGACGTTCGCCGCCGAGCAGATCGGCTGGTACGCCGTCCACGTCAACGCCAACGACATCGCCTGCATGGGCGCGCGGCCGGCCTGGTTCCTCGCGACGGCACTGCTCCCACCCGGAGCACCGGCCTCCCTGCCGGCGACCATCTTCGACCAGATTACGGCTGCCTGCGGCGCACTCGGCATCGAACTGGTAGGCGGGCACACCGAGGTCACCATCGGCCTCGACCGGCCGATTGTCGTCGGCGTGATGCTGGGCGAGGCGGCTCGAAGCGCGATTGTAAGCGGAGAGAACATCCAGCCCGGCGACTGCGTGCTGATGTCGAGAGGCATCGCCATCGAAGGAACGTCCGTCCTGGCGCGAGAAGCGGCTGGGACGCTGGCGATGCACGGCGTGGCAGCGGAGGCCATCAAGCGGGGACGCGACCTGCTGTTCGATCCAGGTATCAGCGTCGTCGCCGATGCAGCGGCGTTATGTGCGGCAGCGCGGCCGCGCCTGATGCACGATCCCACCGAAGGAGGGCTGGCAACCGCATTGGAAGAGCTGGCTACCGCCGCCGGCGCGACGCTACGCGTCGACGCGAGCGCCATCCTCATCCACGACGAAACGCGCGTGATCTGCGACGCCTTGGGCCTCGATCCGCTCGGCCTGCTGGCATCCGGCGCGCTACTGGCAATCGTCAGCGCCGAGGACGCTGCACGGCTGGCGTCAAGCAGTACCGGGCGGCACATCGACTGGCGCCTCATCGCGACGGTCGAACCAGGCCCGGCGAGGGTTATACTGGGAACCGAGGATCCCGCCATCCCGTTTCCAACGTTTGCGCGCGACGAACTCGCGCGGTTCTTTGACAGCGCCGATATGAGCAGGGACGAGAGCAAATCGCACAGCCCGGAAGGATCGTGACACGCATGACGTCCGAACAACGACCACGGACACTTGGTGAGCTGAAGAAGTCCGGTTACAAGGTGGTCTCCGTCAAAGAGGAGATGCGCCGCAATCTGATCGCCCGCATTCGCGCCGGGCAGCCCCTCTTCGATGGCATCTTTGGCTACGAAGAGACGGTGGTGCCGCAGCTCGAGAACGCGATCCTCTCAGGACAAGACATCATCTTCCTGGGCGAGCGCGGGCAAGCGAAGTCACGCATGATCCGCGCGCTCACCGGTCTGCTGGACGACGCCATCCCGGTCATCGCCGGCAGCGAGCTGCATGAGGATCCGTTCGAGCCGATCACGCACGCCAGCCGCATGCGCATCGAGAGCGAAGGCGACAATCTGGAGATCGACTGGATCGGCCGCGATCAGCGCTACGGAGAAAAGCTCGCGACACCCGATATCACGATCGCCGACCTCATCGGCGAGGTGGACCCAATCAAGGTCGCTGAGGGCCGCTATCTCTCCGACGAGATGACGATCCATTACGGGCTTATCCCGCGCACGAACCGCGGCATCTTCTGCATCAACGAACTGCCCGACCTGGCGGAGCGCATCCAGGTGGGTCTGCTGAACATCATGGAAGAGCGCGACGTCCAGATCCGCGGCTACCGCATCCAGATGCCGCTCGATGTGCTCGTCGTCGCCTCGGCCAACCCGGAAGACTACACAAACCGCGGTCGCATCATCACGCCGCTGAAGGACCGCTACGGCGCCCAGATCCGCACGCACTACCCGCGCAGCGTCGAGCACGAGATCGACATCATGACGGCGGAGAGCGTCGCGTTTGTTGACACCGACTACACGGTGACTGTGCCGGCATACATGAAGGAGATCGTCGCCGAGATAACGCGGCTTGCGCGCCGCAGCCCCGACGTCAACCAGCGCTCCGGCGTCTCCGTTCGTGCGTCCATCGCCGACTACGAGAGCCTGCTCGCGAACGCGCTGCGACGCTCGATCCGCCTGGGCGAGAGCGATGTCGTGCCGCGGATCAGCGACCTTCCGTACGTCATCCCGACGATCAGCGGCAAGGTGGAGTTCGAGACGGTCGAGGACGGCAAGGAGGAGCAGATCATCGAGAAGCTCATCCAGGGGGCGGTCGTGGCTGTGTTCAACCGCTATTTCAACGTCGTCGATATGGAGGATGTGGTGACGCGCTTCAAGGCGGGCATGCAGGCAGAAGTGAGCGACGGCATGGCGTCCGACGCCTACCTCAAGCTCGTGAAATCGGTCGACGGCCTGAGCAGCGCCGTGGCGAAGCTCGACCCCGGCGAGAACCCCGCGCTCATCGCCAGCGCAACAGAATTCATTTTCGAAGGCCTCCACCTGAACAAGCGCCTCAACAAAGACAAGGTCGGCGGAAAGACGCAGTACCGGGGGTAGCACCACGATGGCAGCGACAGAAGTCTTTACCTACTATCGCCCCGATGGTCGTGTGGAGGTGCGAGAAGGCGAACTCCACGCCGACGGAGCTGCGTGGATCGACGGCTCGTACCCACCGCCGCTCTTTCCGAGTGCGGTCAACGTGCGCGTAGGAAAGGCGGGGATCGCGGTCGCGACCATCATCGCATACCTCCAAGCCGCCGACGGAGACGTCGACAGGGTTCTGGCCCAGTGGAGCCCTCTCCTTGAACGTGAAGACATCAAAATGGCGACGTGGTTCTACCATCACACTGAGGCAGACAAGCGCGAGATTGACGCTCGGCTTGAGGGATCGCTGAGTGGCTGATGTACGAATCTACGCGGACGAGGACATCTCCGCCGAGATCGTACGAGGATTGCGCGAGTATTACGACGTTTCGTACGTCAACGAAACGGCCTACCGATCCCGGAGCGACGCCTGGCACTTCAACCAGGCCGGCGAGGACGGTCGCGTTCTCGTCACCTGCAATCACAAAGACTTTCAGAGACTCCACCAGATTTGGGTCTCCGTGTTGCACTTTGGAATCCAGCTCCGCCGACATCCTGGCATTCTCACTACAAGCCAAACGCCGAGGAACTCAAGTGACTGGCTTACCGCATTGCATCGCCAGCTAGTGCTAAACGAAGACCTATCTGGGCGGATCCTCCTCTGGATCGCTCATAATGATTCTTGGCGTGAAGACGACTGGCGCCCCGACCTCTAAGGACGAACACCATGGTTGCATTCCGATACAGCGAGTGGGACGGCACGCAGGAGATCCCCGCGCTCGAGGCAGACGAGCTGCTCGAGGCGCTGAGCGATGACCTGATGAACTTCGGCGACTTGCAGCACGCCATGCGCAACCTGCTGCAGCGCGGCATGCGCGACCAGAACGGCAATCGACTCCAGGGGCTGCGCGACCTGCTCCAGCAGCTCCGCCAGCAACGGCGCAACCAACTCGACAAGTACAACCTGTCGTCGCTGATGGACGACATCAAGAAGCGGCTCGACGAAGTGCTCGACATGGAGCGCGGCACAATCGACAGGCGGATGGAGGACGCTCTTGGCCCGCAGGACGGCTCGCCACAGAACGGCGAACAGGATGGCGGTCAGCACGCGCCGCAATCAGGCGCACCATCGCAACAGGGCCAGCCGTCATCATCGCCGCGCGCACAGCAGCCCGGTCAGAGCGGCGAATCGGGCGAGCAGGGCAGCACGCAGCAGCCCGGGCAGTCCGGCGCCGGCGACAACGATCAGTTCGCCGAGATGCTGATGAACATCGCGAACCGCAAGAAGAACTTCCTCTCCAACCTGCCGCCGGATGTGCCGGGCGCCGTCAAAGAGCTGCAGAACTACGAGTTCATGGATCCGGAAGCGCAGCACAAGTTCACCGAACTGATGGACATGCTGAAGAAGGCGATGACCGAAACCTTCTTCAAAGACATGTACGACCAGATCGCCAACATGTCGCCCGAGGACATGGCGCGCATGAAGCAGATGGTGAAGGACTTAAACCAGATGCTCAGCGATCGCCTGGCGGGGGGCGAGCCGGACTTCCAGAAGTTCATGGACAAGTACGGCGACCTCTTCGGCGACAATCCGCCGCAATCGCTCGACGAACTGGTCGCCCGCATGCAGGGCCAGATGGCACAGATGCAGAATTTGCTCGACAGCCTGCCCGGCGACATGCGCCAGCAGCTTCAGGATTTGTTGCAAGACAAAGTCGGCGATGCCGATCTCCAGGCGGAGTTGCGAGAGCTGCAGATGAACATGGAGTTTCTCTCGCCCACGCGCGACATGCGCTACCAGTACCCATTCCGCGGCGATGAGGAGGTCGACCTCAACGAAGCGATGCGCCTGATGGATCAGATGCAGTCGATGGACGACCTGGAGCGCCAGCTTGAGCGCACCCAGTATGGCGGCGACATCGACGAGATCGATGCCGAGAAGCTGAAGGAGCTGCTGGGCGAGGAAGCCGGCGAAACGCTCGACCAGCTCAAGAAGTTCCTCGAGATCCTTGAAGAGGCGGGGCTCGTCCGCAAGAAAGGCAACAGCTACGAGCTGACCCCGCGCGGCACCCGCAAGATCGGCCAGAAGGCGCTGGGCGAGATCTACTCATCGCTGAAGAAGGATTCGTTCGGCAAGCACGCCGTGCGCGACAACGGCCGCGGCGGCGAGCGCGCGGACGACACGAAGAAGTACGAGTTCGGCGACCCGTTCCATCTCGCGCTCGACAAGACGATCATGAACTCGCTGCAGCGCGAGGGCGCGTCGCTCCCGGTGCGGCTGCACAAGGATGACTTCGAGGTCTACCGCTCCGAGCAGCTCACCCAGACGGCGACCGTGATGATGGTCGACCTGTCGTGGTCGATGGCGCTCCGCGGCTCGTTCCAGGCGGCAAAGAAGGTCGCACTTG
>CAYWOO010000177.1:0-9218 GCA_964458665.1 uncultured Dehalococcoidia bacterium | reverse complement strand
TCTTCGTTGTCCTCGCCCTCTTCGGTGCCGCCCTCGCCGTCCTTTTGCTCGCCCTGCTTCTGGTCGCCGATCGGCGTGCCGGATTCCTTCTCGAGGTTCGAGAGGAAGAGCCCGATCGTGGAGGCGAGGTCGCCCTCGGCCATGGCGCCGACACTGATCTCGACGCTCTTCTCCAGCATCTCCTTGAGCTGCTCGGCGGTGAGTGGCGAGCGCGAGCCGTCCTCGCTGACCTCTCCGTCCTTCAGCCGCATGCGCATCAGGAGCTGCACCAGCTCCGGCTTGAAGTCGCCGCGGAAGTCGACCTGCTCCGGGCTTTCGTATTCGACTTCCTGTCCTTCGGGCATCGGCTGGCCGTCGCCGCCCTCGCCCTCGCCGGCGGACATCATCATCTGGAGCGAGTCCTCGGTGATCGTCTCCCACTCCATGTCGGTGAGGTCGTGGGATGCGATGTTCGGCACCTTCATGACGATGTCGTAGAGCGTCAGCGTCGCCTCAGCGGTGTCCTCGACGAGCGCGTTGCGTTCCTTCAACGAGAAGAGCGCCTGGATCGCCTGCGTCAGCACGGGCTGCAGCGACTTCGGCCAGATCATCGTGTGGGCGGCGTCGAGGCTGGCGCGGATGAGGTTTTCGACGAGCGACTGGCGCAGCGGCAACTCGCTGGGCAGCGTGCGCGTTTCGACTTCGTTCTCCTGCGTGCGCACCCACGCCTTGCGAATGCCGCCGTACTCGCGCCGCACGAGCGTGTCGATGCGGGTGTCCTCGGCGATGGCGAAGAGATCGGACGCGACCTGGCGGTCGTCGAAGAGATCGAAGAAGCGCTCCATATCGGTGAGGTACCCGCGCTCGCGCACCTGCTGCGTGCCGGCGGCGAGACGCTGGCGCTCGCGCTCGTCGCGGTGCGTTTCGAGCAGGGCGCCGGAACGGACGAATCGGAAGAAGAAGCTGCCGAACTCGAGGTGCGCGGCCTGGTGCGTCGAGAAGACCTTGTACACCGAGAAGTTCTGGTCGCGCTCGACGAACTCTTCGACGAACTCCGGCAGGAAGACCGTCGTGCCTTCGGTGCTCGGCCGGTTCTCACTGACCCAGCCGATGCCTTTTTCGGCGAGGTATGACACCGGCTGGATCGAGACGTTCGTGCCGGTGAGCGCTTTGCAGTAGAGGCGCAGGACTTCGCCAACGCGCGAGAGATCGACGCGCGACGAGAGCTGCGTCAGCACCTCCTCGCCCTTGCCGGACTCGAGGCGGAAGAACGCCTCGCCGCCATCGACGCTCTGCTGGAGGATCTTGTTGCCGGCAGCGTGCCAGCTCGCCAGCTCGGCGATGCGGATGCGCTTCAGCACCTCCGGCGACGACTTCAAGAACTCCATCGCCGCCGCGGGCGACGCCGCCGACAGCTCTTCGGCCATCGACAGCAGATCGTGGTGACTGTCCTTGTGCACCACGGCGAGCGCCGTCGCGCCCTCCGAGAAGAGCGCGTAGGCGTGCCGGCCGCTGCGCCGCGCGACGTTCGACGCCAGCGCGAGGAATCGGCTGCGCGCCGACGGATCGATCGGCGCGAGGAGATTCGGCGAGCGCTCGAAGCAGATGCGCACGTCGGCCCACGATGCCTCGCCGACGGCGGTAGCGAGCGTGAGGAACGGTGCGCGGTCGGGTTTCGCGAGCGACTGGAACAGGTTCGGCGCGGCGTCGAGACACGCGGTCGCCAGCTCGTACGATCGCTCGGCGACGGCGTCGATCAGCGCGACCAGGCGCGCGAGTTCGCCGAGCGTCATTGACGGCAGCATGCCGGGGCTGGCGCCGAAGTACACCGTGGCGAGCGAGATGGACTTCCAGTGGCCCTTGTACAGGCGCTGGCCAAGGGCGGCCCACTCGGTGATCTGGTTCTCGTTGAGGAACGGCACGCTCTTGGGGCTGGCCTTGAAGAACGCGGCCGCGACGACGGACGAGTACTCGGCGAGGCCGCGGCCGGCGTGCGCCCAGTGGCGGAAGCCCGCCGACGGCAGGATGCGCATCACCTCGCCGGAGACGCGGAAGTAGTCGACGGCGGCCTCCCACGACCGCAGCGAGTGCCCCGCCAGCTCGACGCCCTCCTTCGCCCACATTCGGAAGTCGGCATCGGACAGCACCGGCTGCACCTGCTCGACGGCGGCGCGGTACTCCGCCGCGAGGGATGGGGCATGCGTAGCGAGCTTGCGCTCGATCTCGTCGAGGAACTGCTGGTCCGTGGGCATGCGGTGAGTATAGCGAGGGGGGTGGGCGGGTGGGACTTCAGCCGGACGCGGGACGCGGTAGGACGAGGAGGGTGTTAGCAAGCTGTTCGGCCGAATGCTCTTCGATGAACGCCTGCAGCGCATTCGCGAGCACGCCGAGCTGGCGGCCACCGTACTGGTGGTACGACACGATGATGCCGGAGTGTGGACGTTGGGCGTCCGCCTCCTCCGCTGAGATACGCATAAAGTCGGTGTAGTTGTACGTGAGAACCGCGCGCCCGTCAGCCCGGGCGCGCTCGAATTGCTGGCGATCGGTCTCGCCGTCGGCTCCCGCCTCGCGCGACGAAACGACATCGTAGCCGCGGGAGCGGAGCAGCGGCGCGGCCGATGGCATCACGTCCTCGTCGAGATAGACGCGGAGGATCAAGCTCCGCGGGCGCGCTTAGCGTCCACGGTAGCGTCATGCTCCGCTGCGAGCCGGTCGCCTTCTTCGATGATAGGGTCGATCTCGGCACGGTGGTCGTGGTAGTAGCTGATGGCGTCGTATATCGCGGCGAGGTTTGTGTGTGGGAACTCTCGCGCGATGATCTCGGGCGTGTCGCCGGCGCGCAACTGACGGATGAGCCACCAGACGCTGAGGTTCGTCCCGGCCATGACAGCCTTCTCGCCGGCAGCGCCCGTCACGCGCACGATGTGTGGATGCTCGGTTTTCGTCTCGGTAACCATGGAGGCATTCTAGCCGATTGGGTCAGCGGGCCGCGGCCTCCCACGACCGCAGCGAGTGCCCGGCCAGCTCGACGGACTTGCTGTCGAACGCAAAGCGCAACCCGTCCGGGCGATACCCGACATCGAAGTTCTGCGATCGTACGCCGCCGATCACGCGTACAGGGCCTACCTCGACGCAATCCTTCTCTGGCGGGGTCAGGGCCCTAGCCTTCGGGACTACGATTGGTATGTCGCCCAACATCGCCGCAAGTGCGACACCAACCGCACGGTCAAAGAGTTCGCAGAGCTGGGGCGAATTATGGGTCGGTGTTCGGCAGGGTCAGATTGCCGCCGTTCGTCTGCCACACGGCACCGAACGCCGCTAGTTCCGCCTGGTCGATGTTGAGCTGCGGCATCGCTTTAAGTGGAGGCATGAGATGCTGCCATGATGGAGAGTAGAGGTCGAGCAGTAGTGTTCAATGAGCTGGAAGGTTCCCTAAGTCTTTGAAGATCACCTGATGGTGCTCGCCGAGTTCCATCTGGTACTTCTCTTCGAGCTTCTCGGGTGTGTTCTCCGCGATGGACTCGTCGATCTCGGCCTTGTGGTCGTAGTAGTAGCCGAGCGCGTCATGTACACCGGCGGGCGTCAGGTGCGGCAGCGTCTCGAGGATCGATGCCACCGTTACGCCGTCGTTCACGTATCGGGCAATCGACTCGACGCTGATGCGGGTGCCGTCGATGCGGGGGCGGCCGCCGCAGGTGCCGGGCGTTATGACGATGTGCGGGTGCTCGGTGCGCGTGGTTTGGGTCCCGGTCGCCATGTGTGTATCCTCGGCATCATTCTAGCGAAATCGAGCTGCGCTCGATTGCAGGCGGGGCGCCTGCGCTCCATTCCAGCCCGGCGCGACGGGCGGAGCCGGGGTTGATGGCGCGGCTACGGCGTGTAGGTGACGTTTACGGCTACGTAGTCGAGGCCGAAGTTCTTGGCACCCGCGAGGCTGGTGTCGGAGACGCGCACGACGAGCTTGGGGTCGTCGAACTCTGAGTGGCCCCAGGTGCGGCCCCACGTGTCGGTCGGGCCGCCCAGGAGATGGGTGGCCTCCAACGACGCGAGGGTGGGCGTCATCTTCGCCGCCGTCCAGCTCGAGCCGCCGTCCCAGGAGAGTTCGACGCAGATTATGGGGTTGAGCGCGACCTGCGCGGACTGTGCGTCGATGCGAACGGTGATACCGTCGATCGATGAGACGCCGCTCGGGACGCTGAAACCGAAGTCGAGGAACCGGTGGCGATCCGCGTTGCTGCCACACGTCGAGAGGAGGCTGAGGCCGCTGGTGTCGATGGCGATGCCGCCGCCGTCGGCGCAGGCGTTCGCGGGCGTGGTCTCGTAGCCGTCGCCATCACCGCCGCTGTCCGCCGCGTTGCTCGAACAGCTCAGGAAGCCGGTGCTGGTCGTGCTGCCCGGCGTGGGCGTCGGCGTAACCGTTGATGTGGCGGTCGGTGTTGGCGTTGGCGTGAACGTAGATGTCGGCGTGAACGTAGATGTGGGCGTTGGCGTCTGCGTTGGGCTCGCCGTGGGCGTGAACGTTGGTGTGGGCGTGAGCGTCGCGGTCGGCGTGGCTGTGGACGTGCTCGTTGACGTCGCCGTGGATGCTGGCACGGTGTTCGCCGGGACGGGCGTGGCGGTCGGCGTGCGCGTGCTCGTCGCGGTGGCGACGGTCGCCGGCGTGGTCGTCGGCGCCGGCGTGATCGTCGGTGACGGCGTCATCGTCGGCGTGAAGGTCGGAACCTTCGTGGGCGTGTTCGTTGGGACGACGATGACCGGCGTGCGGGTGGGCACTTTGGTAGGCGTATTCGTCGGCTTCGTCACCGGCGTGTCCGTCGGCTTTTCGGCTGGCGGCGTGTCCGTCGGCCGCGGCGGGAACGTCGGCGTGTCCGCAGGCGGTGGCTCGGTGGGAGCGGGCTCGGTCGGCGCCGGCTCGACCGTGGGCGTCTCGGCGGCCGGCGGCGTTGCGACGAACGTCGCCGTGCCCGATACAGGCGTCACCGCGCCCACCGTCGCTGTCGCTGATGACGGCGTGCTCGTCGCTTGCGCAGTAGGCGTGTTCACCGCAGTCGAAACCGCGGTCGCCGTGCCGGTCGGGGTCGGCTGGCGGATGATCTCGACCGATTGCGGTGCGGCCACTGGCGTCGCATCGAGCACGCGACCGTCGTCCTGGGCGGCGCCGACGATCGCCGGTTGCAGCGGCTGGAAGCGCACGCCGCGCGCGTCGGGCGAGTAGTCGGCCTGGAGACGAGAGCGCGTGTTGGCGTTGAGGCGCTCGATGTCCGGCTGCCACAGCGCCAGCGCCGCCGCCGCGGACGTCAGCATGATGCACAGCAGCGCGACGAGCGCGGCGACGACAAGGTCGGCCGTTCGCCGGCGCACGCTAGGCCGCCTCCTGCTCGCCCCAGCCGGGGATCTTGTAGCCCTTCAGCGACGGGTCGCGGCGGCGGCGGGCCTCCCACTTCGGCACGACGCGCTCGAACGCGGTGACAACGGCGCGATCCAGATGCCCCTCTTCGACTTCCTTCCAGATGATCTTGAGCGACTGGTCGACCGTCATCGCGGAGCGGTAGGGCCGGTCCGTTGTCAACGCGTCGTAGATGTCGGCGACGGACGCGATGCGCGCGATGATCGTGAGCGCGGAGGCGCGCGCGTGCAACGGATAGCCGCTGCCATCGAGCTTCTCGTGGTGGCCGCCGACGAACGCGATCACCTCCGGCGCCAGGTCGACGGGCTCCAGAATCTCGAGCCCAATCGTCGGGTGCATCTCGATCATTTTGCGCTCGTCGGGCGATAACGCACCGGGCTTGAGGAGGATAGAGTCGCGGACGCCGATCTTGCCGATGTCGTGCAGGTAGCCGCCGATCTCGAGATGTTGCAGCTCGGATTCAGGGAGCCCCAGCTGGGCGCCGAGCGCGACGGCGAGCTGCCCGACGCGCACGGAGTGTCCGAGTGTGTACGGGTCGCGCGCGTCTATCGCCGATGTCAGCGCCTTAATCGTCGCCAGGTGCTGTTGCTGGAGGCGCTCGGTCATGCTGTTGAAGGAGTCGGCAAGTACGCCGACCTCGTCGTTGCTCTGCACGCTGGCTCGCGCCGTCAGATCGCCGGCCGTGACGGCGACAGCGACCGCAACGAGCTTGAGCAGCGGCCGTGTCAGATTGCGCGCGATGAGCAGGCCTGTGAAGAGAATCGCCAGCGTCGCGACGGTGAACATCAGCATCATCTGCCAGCGCGTCGCCGCACCAGCGTTCAGGATGAACGAGCTTGGCAACGCGATCGAGTAGCGGCCGACGGCCTTGTCGCGGATGACGATCTTGCCGTACAGCATGTCGAAGTCGCGTCCGTACAGCGTCTTGTGCTCGCGCACGGTCGATGCGTCGTCGTCTGCCAGCACTTCGGCTGCCGGTGTGAGGTTCACCTCGGTGTTGTTCTGTGCGTCGGCGAAGGTCGTCGCGAGCGGCGAGCCGCTGAAGTCGTACACCGTGACGTCAGCGAGCGCCTCGGATTTCACGCTCGGCAGGAACGACGACAGCATGCTGCCGACGAGCACGACGCCGGCGAGCTGGTCGCCGTCGTAGATCGGGCCGGAGGTGTAGAACGCCCAGCCGTCCGGCGTCTCGACGAGCTGCGCGTACTTGTCGCCCAGCTCATCGATCTGCTTCGCGAGCACGCTCGACACCGCGGGCCACGACGCGCGATCGTCGCGATCGTCGATCTGGGTGTACGTCAGCGCCGCCGCGTTGGTGAGTTTCGCGCCGAAGACGCGCTTGCCGCTCGCATCCAGCACCTCGACGCGGTCGGCGTGCGCGTTGCCGGCGATCGGGTTGACGACCTGCGCCAGCGCCAGGGCGTTATCGGATGTCGCTGCCGCCGCGACGCCGTCTGTGAATGCAACGGAACGCACGACTTCGAGATGCTTGCGCTCGCGCCGCACGAACGAGTCGGATGTGACGCGCGCCGACTCGGCGAGCTGGTTGTTGAAGCGCTCTTCGAGCGACCCGGTGACGAGGCGCGTGACGAGGTACGTGCCGGCGGCCGCCATCAGCATCGCGAGCACCACGTAGGGCGCGATGATCTTCCAGCGAATGTGGTGCGCCGGGTACGACAGGGCTGTGGACAGCCACGCTGGAGCCGCGAATCGCTCTCGCATTGTGAAGAATGATCGTCCGCGAACCACCGCTGGATAAGGGAAGCGGATGATCAATCAGCGAGGCAGCCGCACGAGGGTTGAAGCGTCGAGGGGTGCCTGCACCCGCTCCCACGCGATGCGGGCGGCGTTCCTCGTTGCGCGGCTCCGGTCAGTGAACGCCTACCTGAAGTCTTCGAGCCGATAGAAGCAGTTCGGCACATGCTCGCCGTCTACCTCCGTCATGAACCGCGAGACGAGTTCGACAGCATCCATGATCGTCTCAATGTCGATCTGGTGATACGAGACGATGATGCCGCTATGGCCGCGCGCGTCCCGAACGCACTCACGGCTGATGCGGATGAAGTCGTCGTAGTTCGACGAAAGGATGGCGCGTCCGAGTTCGGTCGCGCGATCCAACTGGTCGTCGTCCGTGATTCCGGTCGCGCCGATGTCGCGACAGCTGATCACGTCATGCCCACGATCTGGAAGCAACCGCGCCAGGAGAGGCGTGATGTCTTCGTCCAGATAAAGACGAGGTTTCACTTAGTCGAGAGGTCTCTAAAGATCACCTGGCGGTGCTCGCCGAGTTCCATGTGGTACTTCTCTTTGAGCTTTTCGGGTGTGTTCTCCGCGATGTTGGCGTCCACCTCGGCCTTATGGTCGTGGTGGTAACCGAGCGCGTCATACACGCTGGCGAGCGTCAGGTGCGGCAGCGTCTCGAGAATCATGGTCACACTCACGCCGTCATTCTCGTATCGAGCAATCGACTCGACGCTGATGCGCGTGCCATCGATGCGCGGCCTCCCGCCGCAGATGCGCGGCGTCATGACGATGTGCGGGTGCTCTGTGCGGGTGGTTTGGGTCTCGGTCGCCATGTATCTATCCTCGGCATCATTCTAGCGGAATGGCAGGATCGGACACTGACGCAGATGCGGGCGGGGCGAGCCCCGCCCCTACATGGAGAGATCGGCTATCACGCCGGCGTCCAGAAGTCGCGGTTGTCGTTCGTGGGCTCGCTACCAGGCCGGCGCTTGCCCGTTGTGCCGCCGGGGATGATGGAGGGGTCTGGGGCGGCGCGGGTGGGGTCGGGGAAGTCGTCGAATAGCACTTCGTCGGTGTCGGTGTCGAGGATGGCGTACGAGAGGCGGAAATGGTTGCGGGCATCGCGCGCTTCGCCCGCCGAGCCGGGGTTGATGACGAGCGTGCGGCCGACGCGCTCGGCCATCTGGTAGTGCGTGTGGCCGAGGATCGCGTAGTCGGTGTCGATCTCGGCGAAGCGCGCGAGCGGCGCGCTGTTCGGGTAGATGTACTCGTTGTGCGGTTCCCACGGGCTGCCGTGCACCATCACCAGTGATTTGCCGCCGGGCAGCGTCGTCGTCAGGCGAGAGGGCTGCTCGGCCATGTACGCGAGATCGTCGGCGCGCACCCAGCCGGCGGAGCGGGCGCGGTCGCCCCACTTGCCGAGCAGCACATCCTCGTGGTTGCCGAGTATGTAGCGGGCGCCGCGCTCGCGCAGGATCTGCATCACTTCGTTCGAGAAACGGAACTGGTAGACGGAGTCGCCGGCGCAGAGCAGCTCATCGACGTCGCCCATGCGGTCGAGCGCGATGCGCAGCGCCTCGTGATTGCAGTGGACGTCGGAGACGATGCCGATCCGCATGCGGGAAGTATCGCAGGTTCTCTCAGATTCACCGCAAAGCCGCGGAGGACGCGGAGAGGGGACGAAGGGGAACAGGGGTTACGTGGATTTCACGGATTGGGGAGGGGAACCACAGAATTCACAGATTGCACAGATAGGAGAAAATGGAGCGCGGGCGCCCCGCCCGTCTTATCGAGCGCAGCTCGATGACGTTCGGCGTGGGTGTGAGTTCCGTCCAACAGGCGAGGGCGCCTGTCCTACTTGGCGGTGGCGCGGTTGGCGGTTTGTCGTGCTGGACGCAACGTCAACTGATAGAATCGCGTTACGACGGCAAAGGCGAGAGCCCCGCGCTTTCACGTGGGGCTCTCATATACCCTGGCACTGGCCTATTTTCCACAGAGGATTGCTCCCCCAGTATCGTCGGCGCTGAGGCGTTTCACTTCCGTGTTCGGGATGGGAACGGGTGGGGCCACCTCGCTCTAAGCACCAGGA
>CAYWOO010000176.1:0-2796 GCA_964458665.1 uncultured Dehalococcoidia bacterium | reverse complement strand
CGGAGCAGGATGCGCGCGATGGTGCTCTTGCCGCTGCCCGACTCCCCGACCAGCGCGACCGCCTCGCCGCGATCGATGCTGAAGCACACGTCGCGGGCAGCGCAGACCTGGCTGGCCCGCGCGAACATCCTCTTGGAGGAGAACGTCTTGCGCAGGTCGCGCACCTCGAGCAGCGGGGATCGCGAAGGGATGGGCGCGGCGACCGTCATGTCACGCTGGAATCAGGAAAGAAAATACTTTGTTCGCATGTCGAACATAGTCTAGGATACTCCTGTGCCTGTCAAGGGCCCGCGGAGGCGACGCGTGCTCCGGCGTCCCTGGCGGCACCCGGTCAGTCGGACCGACGTCCCCACGCCACCGCGGGCGTGAGCGGAGCGGGGGCGCGTCGAGCCGACCCACACACGGCATCATCGAACTCGGGAGCGGACCGATCGCCATCGGGAACGGTATCACCCGTGCGCGCTCGGTCTGCCCATCCCATCAGGAGGTCAGTGCGATGAGACGTCAGGCCACCACAGCCCTCGCCGCGGCACTCTTGCTCCTCGCTCCGGGCACGAGCCGGGCCGCCTTGTCAGGCTACAGCCAGAACTTCGAGACCCTGGTCCAGACCGACCCGTCTGCCCTGGGCAATGAAGGATGGAAGGTCTTCGGCAACGTCTACACTCCGGGCCTGGTGTACCTGTACGGTTACGGACCGTTCCCCGCGCCGAACGGCGGCCCCGCGTTCAGCGGCATCGACGTCGGCCAGGGCGGGATCCCGCAGGGAAACCAGCAACTGGTCGTCTACAGCGACTACAACAACGGCGATCACTTGAACGGCAACCTGATCGAGTCGAATGTCTACCGGGAGCAGACGATCGCGGCCGCGGACGTCGGCAGCGTCTGGGTGTTCAGCTTCGACGCCAAGCTCGGCAATCTGGTCAGCCCGTCCACGGCGCTGGCGTTCATCAAGACGCTCACCAACCCAGGCTTCACGTTGACCAACTTCCTCACGGTCAACACCACATCGCTTCCGACCACGTGGGGCGGCGCCTCGATCTCGATCACCATCACCCCGTCCCTCGTGGGCCAGGTCCTCCAGTTCGGTTTCGCGAACAGGACGACGAACTACGTGCCGTCCGGCGTGTTCTACGACAACGTCTCGTTTGCGCCGACCTTGACGGGCGTCGACGACGCCGTGCGACCGGCCACCTTCGAGCTCCAGGCGGCGCCGAACCCGTTCCGGGAATCGACGCGCATCGAGTATTCGACGACCGGGGCGGGGATGGCCGACGTCACCGTCTACGACATCAGCGGACGACGCGTCGCGACGCTGTTCCGCGGCCGGGTGGACGCGGGATCGCACGCGGCGACCTGGGACGGCCGGTTCGACGACGGCCGCCTCGCCCCCGCCGGCGTCTACCGGTGCGTGCTCCAGACGGCGGCGGGCCGCCAGGCGCGGAACATCGTGTTCACTCACTGATACCATGGGCGGGCGGCCGCCTCGCGCGGCCGCCCGCTCCTGCCCAACGTCGGCGCCGGCACCGGCGACCGCCGGCGGGCGCGATCGACCACCAGGCGGAGCTTCCATTGCCTCGAACCAGCAGGTGGGTGATCGCGCTCGCGATGGTCGCGGGCGGACTGACCACAGCCGCCGGCGTATCCGCCCAGTGCATGCTCGCCAATCCCAGCTTCGAGATCGCGGGGTCGGGCGGCTCGGTGTTCGGCGGCTGGAACCAGTTCGGCACGGTCGGTTCCTCCTCGAGCGCGGTGCACGGCGCGGCGGCCGCGAAGGTGTCCGGCCCGAACACCGGCGGCTGGGACGTGTCCGCGTACTGGCAGCAGCAGGACGCGGTCCCGGGCGAGCGCTGGTCGGCCGCCGTGTGGGTGTCGCATCCCTCCTCCCGTCCGCTCACCGGGGGATCGACCGCGATCGTCAACATCGAGTGGCGCAACTCGGCCGGAGGGCTGATCTCCTACGAGTCCCATACCGCGGCGGACGCCTCGACCCCGACGAACGAGATGCGCCGGTACTCCTTCCAGAGCCAACCCGCGCCGGCGGGCACCGCGAAGGCCCGAGTCCTGCTGGGGGTGCTGCAGGCGCCCGCCGCTCCCGTCCCTGACGTGATCTACGACCACGCCACATTCGACCGCCTCAGCACTCCGACTCTGGACCAGAAGCAGTGGCTGGACTTTGGCGGAGGCACGACCCTCACGTTCAGCGGGCGCAGCTGGCGCGTGAAGGGCCCGGGGTTCTACGAGCCGGGGCCGAGCCAGTTCAGCAACAGCGCCAGCAACGTCTGGGTGGATGTGGATGGCCGCCTGCACCTCACGGTCAAGAAGGTCAACAGCACCTGGTACAGCACCGAGGTGACGCTCGTGGACCCCCTCGGCTACGGGGACTACATCTTCACCACGCGCGGGCGCCTCGATACGCTTGACCCCAAAGTCGTGCTGGGCCTGTTCCTCTGGCAGTACGGTCCGTGCTACGACCCGGCGTATCTGTGGTGGAATGCATTCAACGAGATCGACGTGGAGTTCAGCCGCTGGGGGAACCCGGGCAACCAGAATGCCCAGTTCGTCGCCCAGCCGTTCGACTATCCGGGAAACCTGAACCGGTTCGACGCGACGTTCGCCGACGGGGAGGTCACCAGCCACGCGTTCCGCTGGCTGCCCGATCGGGTCGAGTACCGCAGCTGGCGCGGGGGTCCGGCGGCTGAGGCGACGTCCGCCGTGATCCACGCCTTGACCTACAGCGGGCCCCACATCCCGCGCCCCGATCAGCCGCGCGTCCATCTCAACCTCTGGCAGGTCGGC
>CAYWOO010000175.1:0-4235 GCA_964458665.1 uncultured Dehalococcoidia bacterium | reverse complement strand
TATACTACGGGGTGTGACGGGGTGAAACGGCATCCCAGCCCCTTTCGTCCTAACGGAGAATGTCCATGAACGAGTTGAGCCATAAGATTGATCACTTCCATGACAAGGCCGAGGCGGTTGTACTCGGGGAGCCATCGCTGGCCGATGTCATGGCCGCAATCGCTGCCGACGCAACCATTCCCGTGTCGAAGCGCCGTCACTGGCTGACCTCGATGCGCGGCATTGCCGGGGCCACTGGACGGCCGCCCGAGTCGTTGCCCTGCCGCATGACGGCTCTGCGCCATCACGTGAACCGGCTGAATGCAGCGGCGCTGAACTGGGAGCAGAAGACCCTCTCCAGTCACAAATCAAATCTGAAGGCGGCAATCAATCACTTCATTAAAGTTAAAGGTGTTCCGCGTCGCGGGGCACCGCTCTTGTCGATCTGGAAGACCCTGCTGGATGCCACTGTGGAAGTGAAGCCACGGCGGTTGCTTAGCGGTCTGGCGCGCTACTGCAGTGCCCGCAATCTTCCGCCAACGTCTGTTACCGAGGAACTCGTTGGCCAGTACTTTGTGTTTCGCGAAGCTACGAGCTTTCTCCGCTCCGGCGTAGCGCTTACCCGCGAGTTGATGAAGGCCTGGAACTGGTGTGTGGAACAGGTTCCTGGCTGGCCACAGCGGCTACTGGCGCCTCCTGGCCTGGCGAAGACGACATCAGGCCCAGACTGGAGCGAATTTCCGCAAGGACTGCGTTGTGACATTGAGGCCTATCTTGCCAATCTGGCAAAGCCGCACCGCTCACCCAATGGCCGTCGCCGCCGGGCCTGCAGGCCGTCAACGCTTTCCACCCGTCGTCGTGAACTCATTGCCTTTGCTCGTACGGCAATGACCGCAGGTACCCCAATCGAAACCCTGACTTCCCTGGAAGCATTGCTGGCCCCTGGTGTCATTACGCCGGCTCTCGAGGCTTATCTGGACCGTAATGGTGTGCAGCCGAGGGGGTACACGATTGATCTAACCTGGAAGCTTCTTTCCATTGCAAAGGCGATTGGCGCTCCCCCAGACACTATTATCCATCTCGACGACATCCGCGCCAGGCTTGAGGAAAATCGCGGCCCCGTCCTCACCGAAAAAAACATCAAGGTGATACGGGCAATCCTGATGACCAATCTCTGGTCCAGGGTGCTTGCTCTGCCGCAAAGTTTGATGGCTGAGGCCCAGCGCATGCTGAACTGGTCACCCCAGAAGGCTGCGACACTTGCCGCTGTTGCCCTGCAGGTTCAGATCCTCACCCGCGCTCCGGTGCGGGTCGGCAATCTTCTGTCGATCAGGATCGGCCACAACCTGACGCGTGCCGGAAGTAATGAGAGCAACTATCGGCTGCACTTCCCGAATTACGACGTCAAGAACCGCGTCGACCTCGACTTTCCGCTCGGCAAGAAAACCACCGAGATGATTGACCAGTTCATTGATGTCTTCCGTCCGCATCTGGGTGATGGCCACCGCGGCGACTGGCTGTTTCCCGGAGAGAACGGCAAACACCGTTCCTCGACCCATGCCAGTGTGTCCATAGCCAGGCGGCTGGAACGCGAGGTCGGCCTGCGCGTGACAGCCCACCAGTTCCGGCACGGGGCAGCAGCGATGGTTCTGAAGGCCCAGCCCGGAAACTACGAATTTGCCCGCCGGGTTCTCGGCCATCGCAATATTGCAACGACAATACGTTTTTATACTGCTCTCGAATCCTTCAAAGCAGCCGAAGTGTTTGGCGCGATGATGGAGGAGCAAATGGGTAACCCCGGCAGCCGCAACTTGAATGCTAAACAGCGCGTCAGGCGTAAGGGTTTGACCCAGCCCACTTCTACCATGTCAGGCCGAGGCTCCAAACATGGGAACAAATGAAGCCGCAGCGGTGCGCAGTTTAAAGCTCCATGAATGGCCTGTGGCCGACTGTTCTGCCTGGGCTGAGGCCTGCCGTCCGAGCGGCAGACTGACGCGTGGCGGCATTGCCTCCCATTTCAAACCTGTCACCCGCGATGACCTTGTCCAGCGCTATGGCCTGTTCCTCGATCATGTCGCTCGTCATGAAGGGTTCGATCCTCAAAGCCCAAGAGGCGCCACCGTCACACCACAACGGGTGGCAACTTATGTAGCTGAGCTCAAGCAGCGGGTTTCTTCTGTGACCACCCATGGCTCGATTGCCAAACTCAGGCGTATTGCTGAACTTCTCAATCCGATGATTGAACTTAATTGGCTCCGGGAGATCGAGAATGACCTCGCCCTCGAAATGGAACCAGCCTCCAAGTTCGACCGCATCGTTGCAAGTGACAGGATTATCCTTGCAGGCCTCACCCTCACGCAGGAGGCCGAGACCGCAAACGCCATGACACCCCTTAAGCGGGCCAACTGTTATCGCAACGGTCTCATGATTGCACTTCTTGGCCTGTGCCCTATCCGGCTCAAGAACTTCTCGAATCTTAACATCGGCCGGAACTTCATTCGGGTTGGTGAAAGTTGGTGCGTTACGCTGAGTGCCCTGGAAACCAAGGAACGCCGTCCTGATGAGCGCCCCATCCCGCCCTTCCTCACAAGCGTCATCGACCGCTACCTCAGCACCTACCGTCCAATCTTCAATTACAACGGGCCGGCACTCTGGGTCAGCCGCTGTGGCTCGGCTCTTGGCTATTCGGCGGTGGAGCGCATCGTCACTGAGACAACCCGGTTGACGCTCGGCATTCCCATCTCACCCCATCTATTCCGGGCTTGCGGGGCTTCCACGGCCTACATGTTTGCCGGAGACATGCCGCACCTTGCCGCAGCCCTTCTCAATCACCGGGGGCAAAAAACAACTCAGGACCATTACAATCACGCAAAATGTGCCTTCTATGGCCGGGAGTTTGCAAAGCTGCTGGACGACCTGCAACCGCCGCTCGACCAGGGCGTGAACTCATGAACGGGCATGGTTAGTCACGCACGTATGTCTGCTTCCGAGAGGATAGCAGCCATTATCGGCTATCGTTGCTATGTCGCAGAAGCTCGGTGGACCAGACATCGCGCCTGCGATGTCGGCTTTTTCCGAGAATTGGTCTGCTTGTAGAGGCAAAGCCGACATGTCTTGACGGTTGCACTTGGTCTGCAGTTGACCCGGAGCAGACATCGTAGCTTTACGAACTTGCCCAAACAGTTTTCCTAATGGAGGTCGTCCGACGAAGTTGATTCCCGACGCACCCCATGCGATTGTCGTCAATGATGAGCAAAGAGGACTCGGTGATGGATGACTCTCGATTTGGCAAAGAAAACTCCCGTGGTTTTTGGGAACCAGCGAAACCCATAACCTATGGTCCGGTGTTCAATTGGCCACCAAACCCAGGTGCCCTTGTGAAGTGGTTATTTGGCTTCCCCGGTTATTTTCTGCCGTGGAATATATTCTACGCCATTGTGGCTATCCTCATTTGGAAATTTCTCACACCGCCATTGGAATCATTCCAAACTTTCTCATTTTACTGGGCAAGCGTAATTCTGCTCCGCAACATCATCCTAGCCATTCTTGTTTATGGCGCGTGGCACATGTGGCTCTACGTTTGGCGCAAGCAGGGCACCACCTTTAAGTACAACAGACAATGGCCGAAAGAAAAATCTGAGATCTTCTTGTTCAACAACCAAACCTACGACAACATGTTTTACACAATCGTCAGCGGCGTTCCTATTTGGACGGCATACGAACTGCTGCTGCTCTGGGCCTATGCCAACAACATCGCACCGATGATCAGCTTTGATGAGCATCCGGTAGGCTTCATCGCTGTTTTTTTCCTTGTACCCTTCATCCACGAAGTGGGGTTCTATTTTGCCCACCGTCTTTTACACGTTCCGGCACTATACAAGGTGGCTCACAAACTCCATCACCGCAATGTCAATCCTGGGCCTTGGTCAGGCTTGTCCATGCATCCGATTGAACACTTGATCTATTTCTCGACCATCCTGTTGTTCTTTTTCATTCCGTCGCATCCAATCCACATGATCAACCTTGCATCGCGCTTGGGTGTGGCGCCTGCGCAAGGCCACACGGGTTTCGACAGGATGGTGGTTGGCCAGGAAGCCACAATGGACGTTTCATATTATGCCCACTACCTGCATCACAAATACTTCGAGGTGAACTATTCTGACGGCATGGTGCCGCTCGACAAATGGTTCGGCTCATTCCATGACGGCACCCCGGAAGCGGACGAAGCGATGAAGGCGAGAAGGTTGCGTCGCGGA
>CAYWOO010000174.1:0-4788 GCA_964458665.1 uncultured Dehalococcoidia bacterium | reverse complement strand
GACCGACGACCGACGACCGACGACCGACGACCGACGACCGCACACAGCGTGCGTTACACTGCCCTCGGGCAAACTCCACTAACCAAAGGCCGTGGCGTGAGCGAACACAGCGCAGCAGAGCTTACGCAGCCGCGCCCATTCTTTGGCGACACGTTTCGCGCCATGCGAAACCGCAACTATCGCCTCTACTTCACCGGCCAGTCGATATCCCTCAGCGGCACGTGGATGCAGACCATCGCTCAGGCACTGCTGGTGCTGCAGATCACCAACTCGAAGGTTGCGCTGGGCACCGTGACGCTCCTGCAGTTCCTGCCGATCACGATCTTCGTGCTGTTCGCCGGCGTCATCGCGGACCGGGTGCCGAAGCGCAACTTCATCCTCGCCACGCAGGCGCTCGCCATGTCGCAGGCGCTGATCCTCGCCGCGCTCGTCTGGTCGGGCCGCGTCGAGCTGTGGCACGTATACGTGCTTGCGCTCGTCCTCGGTCTCGCCAACGCGTTCGAGCAGCCGACACGGCAGGCCTTCGTCGTCGAGATGGTCGGCAAGGACGACCTGATGAACGCCGTAGCGCTCAACTCAGGCATGTTCAACGGCGCCCGCCTCATCGGCCCCGGCATCGGCGGACTGATCATCGCCGCCTTCGGTCTCAAATGGGCGTTCTTACTGAACGGCATCAGCTTCGTACCGGTGATCACCAGCCTCTTGATGATGAACATGACGCAGCTCTACGGCGTCGGAAGAAAAGCCGCGGGCAATCCCATCGCCGAGTTTCGCGAAGGCTTGTCGTACGCGTTCCGTACGCCGGCCGTGCTCGTGATCATCATCCTCGTCGCGATCATCGGGACCTTCGGCTATAACTTCACGGTCATGCTGCCGCTGCTCGCGCGCTACGTGTTGCACCAGGGTTCCGCCGGCCTCGGCTTCATGACCGCGGCTGTTGGCTTCGGCGCCCTCGTCTCCGCGCTCGCCATCGCCGGACGCAAATCGGCAACGAAAGAGATGATGTTCGCCGGCGGCGCCGGTTTCGCCCTCATGCTCGGGGCGGTGGCTGCCAGCCAGTGGTTCGCCGTGACGCTGCTCTTCCTTTTCCTGCTCGGTCTTGCCAACACCGCCTTCGCGGCCACGGCGAACACGTCGCTGCAAATCGCCACGCCCGACCACCTGCGTGGGCGCGTCATGTCGCTCTACATGCTGCTCTTTGCCGGCTCCACCCCCATCGGCGGGTTCCTGACCGGCTTCATGGCCGAACACCTCGGTGTCCAGACCGCCATCGCCATCAACGCCAGCGGCTGCGCCGTCGGCGTTGCCGCCGGCCTGGCGTACTACGTTTCCCACCGCACCAAAATCGCCGACACCGCCATCAGCGGCGCGCTCGCGTAGGACGTTGGAAGCGGGAAACGGGAAAGCGAGAGACGGGATCGGTGCACGCGGGCTGAAGGCCCGCGCCACGTGACCGGCCGCGCGTGCACGTGACCCGCCCGCGCCACGTGACGGCGCACGCAGCGTTGTGAGCCTGGACGTGAGTGCGGATCGGGGTTCGGTTCATCGGTGCGTGGGATCCTGCCAGATCGGGCGAGATTCTTCGCTTCGCTCTGAATGACAAGCCACCACTCTCGCGCTCCGTTACGGAATAGCCCCCGCCTCCTTCAGCGCGATGATCGCATCCCAATCGTGACCCATCTCCAGCAACACCTCTTCCGTGTGCTGCCCCAACTCCGGCGGCAACCCGCGCGGTCCGCCCGGCGTCCCGTAGAAATCGACCGGCGTGTTCACCATCGGGATCTTCGCGTCGCCGTCGCCGACGTGCGAGAACGCGCCCGTCGCCTGCACGACTGGATCCTGCAGCGCCTGAGAGATCGTGTTCACCGGCGCCCACCAGACGTTGTTTGCGTCCAGAATCGGCGCCCACTCCTCCAGCGTCCGCTGCGCGAACTCGCGGTCCAGCTCCTGCACCAGGGACTCCGCGTTTTCGCGACGCGCCACGATTTGCTTCCACCGAACGTCGTCCTTCATGTCCTCGCGGCCGACCGCCCGCAGCAGATCGGGCCAGTGCCGGTCGCCCTGCAACAGCAGTAGCCAGATCCAGCGCTCGTCCTTCGTCTGGAAGCTGTTGATGATCGGATTCGGTGCGTGGAACCGATCGTACGGCGTCGTCTTCGCACCGATCCGCATCTCCAGAGAGTAGTCCCACCCCATCATGTACACGCCGGTGCGCACCAGCGACGCCGAGACGCGCTGCCCCTCGCCCGTGCGCTCGCGCTTGAACAAGGCCGCCGAGATGGCTGCGGCCGCGCTCATACCGGTCATGTGGTCGCCCATGCCGCCGCGCTGTTGCGGGATGGGCCCTCCCGGCGGCGTCAGCGATGCGCCCAATCCCGCCCGCGACCAGAATGCGCCGATGTCGTACGAAGCTCTGTTCGCCTCCGGACTGTCCGGCCCCTGCCCCGTCACCTGGCAGTACACGATGCGCGGATTCGTCTTCCGGACGTCGTCATACGACAAGCCGAACTGCTCGCACACCCGCGGCCGCATGTTCGTGACGAATACATCCGCCTCGTCGACCAGCCGCTTCGCCAGCGCCCGACCCTGCTCGGTTTCGAGGTTGAGGCACACGCTGCGCTTGCCGCGATTGTCGATCTCGAACGGCGGATTGATCGGCACCGCCGCGCCCAGCGCGCTGGCGAACAACCCCCGAAACGGGTCCCCCGTCGGCGGCTCGATCTTCACGACGTCCGCCCCCCAATCGCACAGCATCGCCGCCGCCGACGGCCCCGCCACCCACACTCCCATCTCGACAACCTTGATGCCTTCCATCGGACCCGGCATGACGCCTCCTTCTCCAGCATTCGCGAGTGGGCTGAGTATAGAGTCGAGCGCCGCCAAGCGCTGGTGCAAGGGAGCGCAGCGGATCCAACCCGCACAGCGCGAGAGCGAACTGTAGTGGCGCTCGATTGAGTCGCCGGTCGCAGAGTGCCGAAGGAGACAGGAGATAGGCGCCGTGTCCGCGCCCGTGTCGGCGCCTGGTGGCCGTCGGTTCCGTGTTGTCTTGTTCTTGCTCGTGGTGGGGGCGGGAGATAGATTGGCGGCACGTTACGTCTGGTGCGGATTTGCTTGTCGCCTGCGGCGACTGTTGAACGGCGAATTTACGATCACTGGCGACGGATGAGTTAGGAGGTGGCCGATGGCACGGCCGGTACTGCACACGCGGCTTTGCGACATTCTGGATATCGAGTACCCGATCATCCTCGCGGGGATGGGTGGCGTATCAACGGCGGATCTCGTGGCGGCGGTGTCGGAGGCGGGCGGCCTCGGCGTTGTGGGCGCGGCATCGATGCCGGCGGAGGAGATCGAGCGGCAGGTGCGGCGGATCCGCGATCTGACGTCGAAGCCGTTCGGGGTGGATGTGCTGCTGCCTTCGGGCGTGTCGACGCCGCGGCCTGCGCAGGATCCTAGCCACAGAGGCGCAGAGGCACAGAGTAAGGAAGGCAAAGGGGAGGGCACCGGCGCGAGTGATCGGCCGAAGCGGCCGCGGGATTATTTGCCGGCGGCGTACAACGCGTTTATCGATAACGCGGAGCATGAGTTCGGGCTGCCGGCGAAGGGTGAGGATTCGGAGTGGACGTCGGGGATGAGCCGGCTGGGGTCGGGCGATTTCTCGAAACGACAGGTCGAGGCGATCCTGGACTTGAAGGTGCCGGTGTTCGCGGCGGGGCTGGGAAATCCGGCACCGTGGGTGGAGCGATTTCACGCGCAGGGCGCGAAGGTGATCGGCCTGGTGGGCAACGTGAAGAATGCGCGACGCATCGCGGACAGCGGTACGGATGTGGTGGTGGCGCAGGGCACGGAGGCGGGCGGCCACACGGGGCGCATCGGGACAATGGCGCTGCTGCCGCAGGTGATCGATGCGGTGGCACCGACGGCGGTGTGCGCGGCGGGCGGCATTGGCGACGGGCGTGGCATTGCGGGCGCGCTGGCGATGGGGTGCGACGGCGTGTGGATCGGGACAGCATTTCTGGTTTCGCGCGAGGCGACATGGCCCGACTTGCTGAAGGAGCGCATTCTCGCAGCGACGGAAGAAGATACGCGCGTGACGCGGCTGTACAGCGGCAAGACGATGCGCAACATCAACAACCCGCTGATCGAATACTGGGAGTCGCAGAAGTTGGACGCGCTGCCGATGGGGATGCAGGGCATCGTGTCGGGCGAGATCATGTCGGGAGCGCGGCAGGCGAACAAGCTGGAGCTGCTGATGAATCCGGCGGGGCAGATCTCGGGCATGCTGCACGAGATGCGCGCCGCGAAGGACATCTTCGAAGACATGGTGCGCGAGGCGGCGGAGATCATCGCTGAGGGCGTGCCGCGCCGGGTGAAAGCGTCCATCTAGTGGATGTAGGAAGCGGGAAACGAGAAGCGGGAGATCGTCCGGATGGGTGACACACTCGACCGGAAGCATTACCTCATCACTGGCGGCGGGTCTGGGATCGGGCTGGCGTGCGCGGCGCGGTTGCGAGTGGATGGTGGCGCCGTGACGCTGATGGGGCGGACGCAGCAGACGCTCGATGCGGCGGCGGCGCGGTTGCGCGAGACGCCGGGGCCGGACGTGCGGGTCGCTGTTGGCGATGTCGCGAACGAAGATGATGTTGCGGCTGCGGTGACGGTCGCGTGCGACTCCGTCGGCGCGCTGCACGGTTGCGTCGCGGCAGCGGGGACCGGCTCGTTCGGGCCGCTGCTCGATACGGACCGCGCGCAGTGGGACGCCGTGCTGGCGACGAACCTCACCGGCACGAT
>CAYWOO010000173.1:0-5209 GCA_964458665.1 uncultured Dehalococcoidia bacterium | reverse complement strand
CAAGGTCATCGGCGGCGGCACCTTCCACCGCCGCTCGCCTCTCGGCCACTGGTTCGAGGACGTGCGTGCGCTTGGCTTCCTGCGACCACCGTGGGGGCTCGCGTACGACCGCATGACCGAAGGATCGCTGGGGTTGCCGGCATAGCGCCGGCGATCGGCCGCCTGTCACCGCGTTCTCAGGCGGATTGCATGCCGGCCAGCCGCTTGGTGATGATGGCCTCTGCCTCGCGCATGATTCGGTCGATGAGCTCCTTCACAGTCGGAACGTCGTGGATCAGTCCGGCGACCATGCCGCACGACCAGGCGCCCGCGCTGATGTCGCCGTCCTTCATGACCCGCGGATAGATGCCGGCGACTTCCGGGAGGATGTCCTCGATCTTGATGCTCGATCCGAGTGCCTTCTCCTTTTCGACCAGCCGTTCGACGCCGGCGTTGTTGAGGACGCGCTCGGTGTTGCGCAGGCCGCGCATGATCAGGCGCGTGTCGAGCTCGCTCGCATCGACGAGCGCCTGCTTGACGTTCGCGTGTACTGGAGCCTCCTGGGTGGCGATGAACCGCGTGCCCATGTTGATGCCATCGGCGCCCATCGCGAGCGACGCCACGAGGCTGCGTCCGTCGGCCATGCCGCCGGATGCGACGAAAGGAATCTTCAACTCTTCGGCGGCCCGTGGCAGCAGAATGAAGTTCGGCACGTCGTCTTCGCCGGGATGGCCGCCGCACTCGAAGCCGTCGACGGAAACAGCATCGCAGCCAATGCGCTCGGCCTTGAGCGCGTGGCGAACGGCCGTGCACTTGTGGATCACCTTGATGCCCGCGTCCTTGAGCATCGGCATCCATTGCGCGGGATTGTTACCCGCCGTCTCCACGACCTTCACGCCGCTGTCGATGATCACCTTGAACAGCCCGGGATAGTCAGGCGGGCGGACCGCCGGGAGAAACGTCATGTTCACGCCGAAGGGCTTGTCGGTCATGTCGCGGCATCGCGCGATTTCGGCCGCGAGTCTCTCGGGTGTGCCCTGGGTGAGTCCCGTGATGATGCCGAGGCCGCCGGCGTTGGAGACTGCCGACGCGAGCTCGGCGAGGCCAACGAAGTGCATTCCGCCCTGGATGATCGGATGTTCGATACCGAACAGCTCGGTGATGCGCGTTTTCATTTCTGCCTGATCTCCTGAGCAAAAGCCGGGGCGATGTTCGGCCAGCATACTGGTTCGATTGCGCCGGGGAAATAACGGGTTAGACCGGACCCCTTGCTGCGGGGTGTGACCGGAGCTGAAGCTCCTCCGCTACGGGATGGATCACACGCGACCGCGCAGCACTACAAACTACAAACTACCAACTACGAACTCGCATTACCCCGTGTTCGCCCCGATGAGTTTGCCGATGGCGAAGGTGATGGCGGCGGCGGACATACCGATGCCGAGCTGGCGCGCGCCGGCGAAGATGAAGTTGCGGCCGGTGAACAGTGACACCGACGCGCCGACGGCGAACATCGCCAGCGCGCCGAGCGCGACCGACGCGATGAAGAACGGCGTCGTCGAGCCGAACAACCACGGGATGACCGGGATGATCGCGCCGGCGGCGAACGCGAGGAACGACGCGATCGCCACTCCCCAGGGCGAGCCGAGGCCCTCCGGGTTGAGGCCCAGCTCTTCGCGCGCCAGCGTCTCGAGCGCGACGCCGCGGTCGGCGATCATGCGGGTCGAGAGCGCCTCCGCCTCTGCTTCGGGCAGGCCCTTCGCCCTGTAGATCAGCGCCAGCTCCTTGCGCTCCTGCTCCGGGTCGGATTCCAGCTCCTCTTTTTCGAGCGCGATCTGGCGCTCGAACAGCTCGCGCTGCGACGTGACGGAGATGAACTCGCCCGCGCCCATCGAGAACGCGCCGGCGAGCAGGCCAGCGATGCCGGTGAGCACGATGAATCGCCCCTCCGGGTTCGCGCCCGCGACGCCGATGACGAGGCTCAGGTTCGACAACAGGCCGTCGCTCATGCCGAAGATGGCGGCGCGCAACTGGCCGCCGGTATCGACGCGGTGCCAGCGCTCGCCGGCCGCTATGCCTGCGACGTCGCCGCTCGTGCCGCCGCCGGGCGAGTACATCGTGCTCAGCGTGCGCGAGTGCGACCGCTCGGCGCGCGCCAGCTCGGGCCCGGCATCGGGCTGCGCCATGTACTCGTTGAAGCCGCTCGATTCCATGGCGCTGACCATCGGCAGCACGGCGCGGGGGCTGAATCGCCGGGCGAGAAAGATCAGCACGCGCACGCGCATGCTCGGGCCGGGGTTGCCGGGATCGACGCCGGCAGCGCGCAGCTTGTCGGCCCAGTGCTTGAGGTGCCCCTTCTCGGTTTCTGACAGGTCGAGGAAGATCTGCGAGCGCTCGGGGTTCTTCTCGGCGCCGGCGAGCAGCCGATACAGCTCGACGCCGTCGACCTCGCCCTGGTAGTTCGCGCGGAAGCGCTTGATGTCGTCGGCGGTTGCGGGTGCGGCGGGCGTGTCGGTGGGGTCCATGCGTGAGGATAGGGTGATGGGGGTGCGGTCGTCCACCGGCTGTATGGCCGAGACCTCACCGCCGCGCTGCGCGCTGGTCCTCTCCGCCCGGCGGAGAGGAGGGCGGGCGGCTCCAACGGATGCGTTCAGGAATGCGATGATAGTGCCAGCCGTGCACCTCACCTCCGGCCTTCGGCCACCTCCTCATCCACGACGTGGAGGAGGAGGGCGTTTTGGGAATCGGTTGTGGTGATCGCGCCGTGCCGCGGTACGGGCGACTCACAGCCGGGGACGGCTGTGCCACTCTCATCGGCTGCTGTTGCACGGTGCGGGTGAGGTGGGTGCGGGCGGGGCTGACGAGCTCGTAGCGCGGGCTTTTCAGCCCGCGCGTTGCTCGTCGACGGACACGACGCGGCGGGAACCTCACCTCCGCGCTGCGCGCTGATCCTCTCCGCCCAGCGGAGAGGAGGGCGGGCGGCGAACCCAGCGACTCACAGCCGGGGACGGCTGTGCCACTCTCGTCGATTGCCCGACACGGTGCGGTTGTGGTGGATGCGGCGGGCTGCTAACAGCCCGGGGGGCTGTCCTACATTGGGTCGTGCTGGCCTCGGGGAGGATGCCGCGTTCGAACACGCGCGGATTGAAGTCCACGCGACGTGCCAAGCACGATGCCCCGCCTGAATCTCCTCTCCGCCGGGCGGAGAGGACCAGTGCGCAGCACGGAGGTGAGGTCTCTCCCTTCCTACCTCGCGCCTCCCGCTTCCCTTCTCCCGATTCTCGCTTCTCGCGCCCGCCTCCCGCTTCCCGCCTCTAACTTCTACACTCTCCAGACGAACACCCAGAACAGGAGACTCCATGCTCGCCAAAGCACTGAACATCAACCAGGACCGCATCGCCGTGACGGAGCTGTTCGGCGCCATTCCATCGTCCGCGAAGACGAGCGAGTACGTGCGGATGCTGAAGGCGATCGAAGAGAACGCACACATCCGCGCGATGGTCGTCGATATCGACTGCCCGGGCGGCGGCGCCAGCGCTTCGGAGTACCTGTATCGCGCGGTGGCGAAGGTGAAGGCGAAGAAGCCCGTCGTGGCGTTCATACGCGGCACCGGGGCATCGGGCGGCTACATGGTCGGCTGCGCGGCGACGAAGATGCTGGCGGCGCCTATGGCGATTGTCGGCTCGATCGGCGTCATTTCGATGCGGCCGATGCTGTACGAGCTGTTCACGAAGATCGGTGTGCGGATGGAGGTGACGAAGTCCGGCCGGCTGAAGGACATGTTCTCGAATTTCCGCGAGCCGACCGACGAGGAGCGTGTGAAGGAACAGGCGCTGCTCGATTCGTTCTACGACCGGTTCGTCGAGATTGTCTCAGAAGCGCGGGGGATGTCGCCCGACCGCGTGCGCGCCCTGGCCACAGGCGAGATCTATACGGCGATGCAGGCGAAGCAGAACGGGCTCGTGGACGAGCTTGGCGACCTCGACGAGGCGATCGACCTGGCGCAATCGCTCGCCGGGCTCGCCGAACGCAAGGTCACCTACGCCCGTCCCCGGCGCGGCCTCCGCGAGCGCCTGCTCGCGAACACGGCAGCCAGCTTCGCAGGCGCCGCCGGCCACGCCGTCGAGGCGCTGCTGCTCGAGCGGCGGGTGGAGTACCGGTAGGGGTGGTTAGCGTCTAGCTGTGAGCCCTTAGCCGTTGGCGCTCGGCAATGGAGCGCGGGCGCCCCGCCCGTACGTCCGAGCGACCGACCAGCAGCGCCCGGCGGACGTGGTTAGCGTTTAGCTGTGGCCCTTAGCCGTCGGCGTTCGGCAATGGAGCGCGGGCGCCCCGCCCGTACGTCCGACCGACCGACCAAGCAGCGCCCGGCGGACGTGGTTAGCGTCTAGCTGTGAGCCCGTAGCCGTTGGCGCTCGGCAATGGAGCGCGGGCACCCCGCCCGTACGTCCGAGCGACCAAGCAGCGTCCGGCGGTGTACCGCTTATGCCTCGCTGACCGGGCATCGCCTTTTGGGTCTGAGCAAGATTCCTTCGCTTCGTTGTGAATGACGTGCCCGGAGCGCGTCCGCAATCTACTCAAATCTCCCATTCCAGCATCAACATGGAACTTCGACGCGCTCAGAAACGTATGTCCTTATGTGGAGTGAATGAGCCGGTAGGCGGTGTCGGACGCAGCCGTCCGTCAAGAAAGTGCCGTTCGGGGCTTGCTTTTTGGGGGTCGGATTCTGTAGCATCCGCTGGTTGACACCTGAACGGCCTATTTGTATACTCAGCTCAGGCTAGACAGTACCCCCTTGTCCCTAGAAACCCCATTGCATGTCCCCAAGCGGGACTATTTCTGTCATCGGGAGATCACGGTTCATAACGCATTGTTAGGAGCGCGCACGGAATGACTGTCTCAACAGACATGGTCAGTAGTCGATCGTTGTTTCCGGCCAGCAAGAAATCGTACGCAAAGATTGCTCACGTGCTGGATATTCCGCACCTGATCAGCATGCAGCTCTCGTCCTTCAACTGGTTCAAAGACGAGGGTCTACGGGAGCTGTTCGACGAGATCTCGCCGATCTCCGACTTCACCGGCACAAGGATGGAGCTGCGCTTCGGCGACTACTCGTTCGGCGAGCCCAAGTACTCGGAGCTGGAGTGCCGCGAGCGCGACATGACGTTCTCGGCTCCGCTGCGCGTGAACGTGCAGCTGGTGGTGCGTGAAACCGGTGAGGTGAAGGAGCAGGAGC
>CAYWOO010000172.1:0-6624 GCA_964458665.1 uncultured Dehalococcoidia bacterium | reverse complement strand
CGAACGGGCGGTTCGGTACGTATGGAGCCACGGGGCGGAGCTTCGACGGGCGAATCTGTTGTGCCGGCAGCGGCCTGAACGGCGTCAAGGCGATAGGCCTCGCACGCCGGAACGCCAGCGGCGACAGGCTGATGCCATCGTCTGTACGTATGCGCGCAGCGGCGGTCCAGGCGCGGCCGTCGGCCACAACCGAGACGGCGTGCGCGGCGGACGTCGCGTGGGCCTCGGCGCCGATGCCGGGCCCGAACGCCTCGGCCGTCGCGACACCGAAGACGCTGCCGAGTGCAACCGCTGCGACGGTGAGGCGTGCCAGGCGCCCCCGAATGATCCGTCGCACAGCGCCGGCGGTTCTCCATGCGGCCAGCGCCGCCAGGGACGCTGCCGCGACGACGAGGACGGGCGACGGGTTGGACACGTGGCCGGCAGGGTCGCCGTCGGCATGAAGTGCCGATATCCCGCCAATCGCGAGAACGGTCAGCGAGGCCAGTATCCAGACCGCTCGGGCGGTGATGAATACGCGCCATTTCACGCCGGAACGCAGTGCTTGTGCCTGTGTGCCCCGCGACGCGCGATGACGATCGACCGGCGTCGAACCTTCGGGCGATTGGCCGCCCTCGCGTCCATCGTGCAATGCGATGATGGTGTGCGTGACTTGCTTGCGGACGAACATGGCAGACCTCCGTGTGGTTGCGATTGAGGTCGGCCATCGCCGTCCTCTGTCGCTTACACTAGGAAGCGCCAAGAACCTTACAGTGTCCGGGCACGTTTCTTCGCTGTCGGAGCAGAACCCTGCCACGCCGATTGGAACGAGCGAAAGGGAAGACGGAAAGCCGGGCGAAGCGCGCCCGGAGCGCAGGCCCCGTCCGCGTGAGTAGCCTCGTAGGCGCGCGCGAGCGGTCTGTCAGATCTCAGGGCGCAGACAGGTGGCCTTGTCTCGGTAGGGAAGGGGCGTGGCTGAGGCGATCCATGCACATCGCACCGCTACGCGCTCTAGCCCATAGCCGATTAGGTGCGTCGGAAGCGAAGCGGGTTACCGATCCGAACCGTCGCCCGAGTGCTCGAGCGGCTCTGTCTCGTCGGCCTCCGGCGATTCGTCCCGCACGCGATCCTCGTCGTCGTCGCCTTGGCCGTTTTCGCGCCCGTGTTCCGCCTCCGGCGCCTCGTCCGCGTCTGGCACCTTGTCATCGTGGCCGTTGCCGTGCCCGTTCCCCTGGCCGCGGCCCGCCGCCGGCTTCTCGTCCGCATCCGGCGCCTCATCCGCATCCGGCGCCTCGTCGGCGTCCTTCGTTTTTTCGCCGTTGCCCTGTCGGTTCCCGTGTTCGCTGTCCTGGCCGTGATCTTTGGCCGTCTGGCAGGGCACGTTGACGGTGACGCCGCTCGGCGTCGTCTTCACGATCGTCTCACCCTTGTTGCAGACGCCGTCGGCGTCCGCAGGGCGGTGCTGCGGGTTGTCCGGCGGGATGCCCTCGACATCGCGCTTGGGAACTTCTGCTTCCGGCGTGTCGGAATCGTCCTGCTTGCTACCGGCATTCTGGTTCCCATGCCCGTGGCCGTGCGCCTTGTGCGGCACATGGAGTGCGGCGAGCACGTCGTTCGCGTTGGTCGCTGCGTCCGTGACACCGCCTGAGGCGCCAACCGTGACGGCTCCGCCGGCAAAGATCCCGGCCGCCGCCAACAGCGCGAGTCCCCGCCGCGCACGTAAGAATTGTCCGATCATGGGCCTATATTCCTCCTGCGGTGATTCGCTCCTCTGACGGGCTACCGTCGCCAGGAACGTGGCCCGCCCGGTTGTCGGGTCGACGAGCACGCTCCGGCTTGCGAAACGGCCAAGCTGCTGCTTGAACTGCTGGTCCGCGGCGATCGCCTGCTGGAGCTCGGGGTCTACGTCCCCAAGATCTCCGCCTTGCTCCGCCCGCCGATACAGGTCCTGCAGCTTTGCTTGGCGGCCGTCCGGTCCGAAGAGTTTCTTGTTCATCTCACTTGTCTATACCCGGGATGGGGCTGTTCTTGTCGGCCTCAATCGGGAAATTGTGCCCGTTTTGTTCAAATTGACGGCGTAGCGCGCCGATCGCCCGGACCTCGAGCGAGTAGACCGCCGTTTCTCGCTTCCCCATCGCTGCCGCAATCTCGCGTGTCGAATAGCCGGCGTAGAAGCGTAGCACGACGACTTCGCGCTGGTCGCTCGTCAGGCGTTGCAGGGCATCTGCCAGCACGATTGCATCAAGCCCCTCCTCGGGCGAACCACCACTCGGCTCAACGTGGCCGCCGAGAGCGTCGCGCTGTGTGCGCCGCACCTCCTTGGAAGCCAGGTTGCGGGCGATGGCGTAGAGCCAGGCAAGGATCGGCCGCCCCTTGGAGCGGTAGCGGTGGACAGATGAGAGTGCCTCCGCGAAGACTTGGGCAGCCACGTCATCGGCCGCGTCCCGGCTGCCCGTCCGCCCGTACGAGTATCGCCAAATCTGCCCGTGATGCCGGTCGTACAGCTCGGCCCAAGCATCGTGATCGAGCGCACGCAGACGCGCCGCGAAGGCTGCCGGCAACTCCTCGATCGTGTCGTCCGCATGCATCCGGGCTCGCTCCAGGTATTGCATCCAACGGAGTATCGGCCAGCTTCATCCTATCCCGTCTATCCCACCGTCCCGCTTGGGACGTCATTTCCGACGCGATGTGGCGGCGCGCGCGATGACCGTACTCGACGTACCGCACCTGCCGGCCAGGTCGCGCCACGCCCGGCAGAGGCAAAAAGGGGGCTCAGCTAAGCCCCCTTCCGTGATTCATCTTGCGTCCGTCAGGCGTGCCTAGCGTTCATCGCGCCTCCGCAGCCGCACCATGGCCCCCGCGATGAGCAGCACGCCTCCGGCGAAGCTGGCGAACAGCATCCAGCCAGAGCCGGTGCCGCCACGTTCGGAACCGAACCCGGTTTTCGGAAGGGCGACGCCCGCCACCGTGCTCTCCGGCTGGCGAGGCTGCGGCGTCGCCACGAGCGCCAACGTCTGGTTCTTCGGCGTTGCCGTACGGGTCGCGGTCGCTGTCGGGACCGCCGTGTTCGTCTTTAGCACCCTGGTAGTCGTCGTGCCGGTCGCCGTGGCCGTCGGTGTATTCGTCGCGGTGTTAGTCGGCGTGTTGGTCGCGGTGTTCGTGGCCGTGTTGCTCGGCGTGTTGGTCGCGGTGTTCGTGGCCGTATTGGTCGGCGTGTTGGTCGGCGTGTTGGTCGGCGTGAACGTCGCCGTGTTGGCGGGGGTATTGGTCGGCGTGCTGGTCGACGTGAACGTCGCCGTGGGCGTGGTAGTGGGCGTGCACGTCGGCAGAGAGGGCGTGCGCGACACGATCGCGGTCGCCGTGCGAGTGGGCGTGGGTGTCGCGGTCGTGGTCGGCACCGCGGTCCGAGTGGGAGTTCGGCAGCCTGCGGTTGCCGTACTAGTCGGAGTCTGGGTGGCAGTCGGTGGCACAGGCGTCTTCGTTGGCGTGTTGGTCTTCGTCGGCGGCACGGGCGTCTTTGTCGGCGTGCTCGTCTTCGTCGGCGTTGCTGTCGGGCTGTTGCACGGTGGGATGCTGTCACTCTTTGCGTTGTCAGCCGTGTTGCGAACGCGGATGCTGTTCGCACCGGGGCGCACGTTGGTCACCGGCAGTGAGAACGGAGCCGAGGTCTGGTTAGGCGACGGGGTAATGTGCTGCGTTGTGGCCGGAACCGTGTCGTTGAACTGTCCGTCCCCGGGCACGTGGTCTTCGAGCACCACATCGAAGGGGGCGCTGCCCGCAGGGAACGTGATGCTGCCGATGATGCTGCCGTTCGAGCATGACACGTCATAGTGCCATGCGAGCGCCACGCCGGGACCGTGCAGCGCTACGACTACGAATGCGACCGGCGCCATGATGGCGGCGGTTAGTGTCAGTACTAGTCTTTTCAATGAGTCCTCCGTCCCTGAGTCCGAACGCCAGGCTGACGAAACTCGGAAGGCGATCGCTGCTTTGTCGTCCGCGTGCGCGCGGGCGGGCCAGCCAGTGACCGGAGGCCCGTCACATCCCAGAACGTCGACAGGTCACTGGCGTTTCCGGGGAAGCGGACACCGGTGGGTCATTTCCGGCGCTGGCGTCAAGCTCGCGTCGAGTCAGCCGGTCGCGTGAGCGAGTCACGCGAGCAGGCGGATCACACAGAAAAGGGGGGCTCAGCTGAGCCCCCTTCAAATCGTGATCGATCGTGGGCCTGCCAGCCGCAGCTAGCCTGCGTCGCGCTTCCGCAGCCGCGCCGCCGCTGCCACGATGAGCAGCGTGCCGCCAGAGATGCCGGCGAACAGCATCCAGCCAAAGCTTGCGCCGCCGCTGGCGCCGGATCCGAAGCCGGTTTGCGGCAGGGCGACACCTGCGACGATGCTCTCCGGCTGGCGAGGCTGCGTCGGCGCCACGAGCGCCAGCGCTTGACTCACCGCGGTCGCCACGCTGGTTGCTGTGGATATCGGGGTCGGCGTGTTGAACCTGAGCACTCTGTTGGTCGTGTCGGTCGCCGTGGCCGTCGGCGAGTTCGTCGGGGTGTTCGTCGGCGGGTTCACCGAGGTCGCCGTCGATGTCGGCGTATTCACCGGCGTGTTCACCGAGGTCGCCGTCGACGTCGGCGTGTTCACGGCCGTGTTCGTCGCCGTGGGCGTGTTCGTCGCGGTCGGCGTGTCCGTCGGCGTCTCCGTCGGCGTGTTCGTTGCTGTCGGCGTGTCCGTCGGCGTGTTCGTCGCCGTGGGCGTGTCTGTCGGCGTGCTGGTAGCCGTCTCGGTCGGCGTGCCGGTGGCCGTGTCCGTCGGCGGGCTCGTCGCGGTGTTCGTCGGCGTAGCGGTATCGGTCGGCGTGCTCGTCGCGGTGTTCGTCGGCGTAGCGGTATCGGTCGGCGTGCTGGTCGCGGTGTCCGTCGGCGTATTCGTCGCTGTGGGCGTGTCCGTCGGCGTCGCCGTTTCGGTCGGCGTGTGCGTCGCTGTCGGCGTGTTCGTCGCCGTGTTGGTCGGTGTCTGCGTTGCAGTCGGCGTTGCCGTTGGCGTGTTCGCGGGAAGAGAACCGAATTGCTTGAACGGGATGGTCTGTTGACCGGTGCTGATCGTGTCGCCGGAGCCAACGACATGCGCGCTCGTCAGGTTCGCCTGGAGGTTGCCCGTGGGCGACTGGCCGGGACCACAGGACAGCCGCGTGTCGATGCGGACGATCACGTGATCGCCGTGCTCGAGATTGGTGACGTCGTAGCTCACGCCGATGTCGTTGGCAGTCGTTGGGATCGTCGGCAACACGGTGCCACCTGACGGGTCGACGAACGTCGTGACGTTGGCGATTGTGCTGTCGATCGTGCCGACGAATCCGCTGTCGGTTGTCTTCGCACCCTCATCGCCACCGGTGACCGACGCGGGGTTGTTGATCATGACGCCGAGCACCTGCGAATGGCCGGCGCCCGGCTGGCCCGTTGTGTTCGCCGTGAAGGTGTTCGTGACGCGAATCGTCTGGGATCCGACAGCGTCAGAGTCCACGACGATCTGGACCAGGTAGGTGACCACCTGGCCGCAAGCGAAGTTGCCGGCTTCGAGTGATTCGACGACGTCCCCGTTCGTGCCAATCGTGCGGTCGTCGAAGACGCCGCCGCCCGTGGCGTGGTTGTAGGTGAGCGGCGCGGATGCGACGAAGTCGAGGGAGAAGTCGCCGCCGGTTGCTTGCGCCACGGGACCGCTGCCGTGGCTACCGAACCGCGGCCAGGCCACGACGGAGAACAAGAGCGCTGCCGCGCTCGCCAGAGCGAGGGCGAGGCTCATACGAGTGAGCCCGCGTTCGGTCGGCTGTGATTCTTGTGGCGTGGGCATAGAGGCTCCTTTGTAAGGCGACCGCTCGGACGGGGCTGCCTCTCACGTACTTCAACGCTGGCGGGTGCGGCGCATTACACAGCCCAGCCCAGAAACGCTCGGGTCGGGCACGTGGCCGTCGTCCTCCGCTGTCGGGGGGACCTCAGCAAACCAGTGGAGCAGCGTGACGCAAAGAAGCGCCCCGGAGAGAGTCTCCGGGCGCTTTTCGGTTCGCTACTGAATGCGGGTCACGCTACATAGTGCGCATTGATCGGGCAGGGATGCTGAAGCCCCTCCGGCAACTTCTTGAGCGCGTCGGTTGTCCCGCCGGCAACAGCAGCCTGGTACATGTTTTTGACATCTTGCGCCGAATACGGATACCCGAACGACGGGGTCAACGCCGCACCGAGCAGGGCTGCGACGACATGGCGATTCACGGCTGTGAGGCCGCCGGTAGGTCAATTTGGCGTGAATCACGGCGACGTCGCTTCGACAAAATCTGCGTCTGAGACGGTCAGCGAAACTTCCACGGCTTCCGCGACCCCGAACGTTCCGCGCCCGTATACGGGCACCGGCGCGTCTGTGAAACTGAAGCAGTAGTCCGCCTCCGCCTCGAGGCCAGTCTTTGTCGGCGCAAGGTGAAAGCACCGAGCAAGCGCACCCGCGAACACCCGGCTATCCAGTTCGGTGACGCCGTATGAACCGAATGTGGTGGCAGGAGGGAACACGATGGGGCCAGCCGCGAGAGGCAACGCGACAGAGAAGGGTTCGATCGGAACACATTGGCGTTGCCCGGCTGCCGGAAGACATCTGGTGGCCC
>CAYWOO010000171.1:0-6975 GCA_964458665.1 uncultured Dehalococcoidia bacterium | reverse complement strand
ATAAAGTGTCAGCACCTGTTGCCGGCAAAGTTGAACGCTCGCCGCGCAAAGTGGGGGATCATGTTGTTGCAGGCGCTACATCAGTCGCCTCAATTCGCCCCGTTGATCCAACCATGCTGGATGCCCGGACACGGCAGGAATTCACTCATGCGGTTGAGGCCGCAAAAGCCGACAGGGATTTTGCCAGTGCCGCCCTGGTGCAAGCGGAGAAAGAACTTGAGTACTTTAACTCGGAACTCAGAAGGGCCCGGGTCCTTGTTGACAAGAAAGTCATGTCGCCGAGCGCAATGGAGCGGCATCAACTCAATCTGGATAGCGCGCAGCAGCGCCACGAATCAGCAAAAGCCCTGCTGGATGCCAAGCTTCATAACCTGGAAATTTCCGAGGCCAGACTCATAGGACCGGTTCACTCCACGGAACCGGGAACTCGCGAGAACTGCTGCATAACCGTGACTGCGCCAGTCAACGGGACCATCCTCAGTGTTCCGGTTGAAAGCGAACTGGTGGTTCAAGCTGGAACGCCTCTCGTGGAAATCGGCAATCCTCTCGAGACGGAGATCGCTGTGGATCTTCTCTCATCGGATGCGGTCAAAATCAAACCTGGCGCGGCTGCACGGATTGACGGTTGGGGCGGCTCAACTGAGCTGAAGGCGCGCGTGACACGGATTGATCCCGCCGCCTTTACAAAAGTCTCAGCGCTGGGAATTGATGAACAGCGGGTGAAGGCGGTGCTGCAAATTGTCGACCCGCCATCGGAATGGACGGGCCTGGGGCATCAGTTTCGTGTCATAGCCCATATCCTCACGTGGCAATCAGACAATGCGCTCCAAATTCCGTTGAGCGCTATGTTTCGCAGTGGCAGTGACTGGGCCGTGTTTAGGATCGTGGACGGACAAGCCAAATCCACAAAAATCAAAGTTGGCAACATGAACTCGACGCATGTGCAGATATTGGATGGCCTGACAGACGGTCAAACAGTCATTGTGCACCCGAGTGACATGATCGAAGATGGCGTGAGAGTTGAAATCCGCGCAGAAGCCGCGCAATAGTCAGCGCTACGCTCCCCAACTCAACCTGCCGTCATCCCGGCCGCAATGAAAACCGGAATCGCGCGAGCGGCGTTCGTCACAATGTGGATATATCGCGTTCTTTCTGGTTCATTGAGATCATCCTCCTGCCCAAAGTAGGCATCCGGTGAGTTACGCAGAGTTTTCCTGACCGTACGGTATCATTTGATCTGGCGTTTTGATTTGGCGGGGGCCGTTTTTGTAATTGTTCGGCGTTTGGCCAGTTTAGCAACGCGGAGGGTGATCTCGGTTTCGGCGATGTCTTTGGGATTGAAGGTGCTGCCGTACCATTGAGTGATGTCGGCATGTTCGGAATGAGCGGGATCGGCCATGACGTTGAGGAAGTGTTCGAAGCCAGGCTGGCCTCCAACATCCTCTGGCGGCGCGCGATTGGCTCCTGCGATGAAGCGCGGATAGCCGGTGGCGGTCTCGGCAGCGGCGACTGATTCAACCAGGTTCACATGCCGCCAGTCATCGCCAAAATCGTAAGTGTAGATTGGACGCTGGATGCCAGCCTCAATGAGTTGGCCAAGCGTGGTCTTGCGGCCATCATGAAGGAAACGACCAAGTGCGCCCCAGCGGCCGAGGGCATAACGCATGGCGGATGCAAGATCGGATTTGCCAGAGAGTTTTGGCAACGTTATTTCGAGCCAGATTTTGAGACCAGCAATGAGCGGCATGGCATGTTCCTGCCGCCATTGCAGCCGTTCATCAGGCGGCTTGCCCCTGATATCGGCCTCAATCTTGTAAAGCGCACCGATGTGGTCAAGCGTCTCTTTGGCAATAGGCGACCCTGTAGACCCTGTAGCGGCGTGAACATCAAAGAACTTGCGCCGCACGTGAGCCCAGCAGGCAGCTTCCATCACGGTTCCGTTTCGAAGATGGCATTGAAGCCCGCATAACCATCGGCGTTAAGAATGCCCTTGAAGGTCTTGAGATGGGACTGCGGATGATCACCCTTGCGGTCGGGCGAATAGAAGAACACGGCAGCCGGGGGCTGATCCGAAGCGCACGGTCTGCCGTCGCGAACATAGGCCCATAATCGGCCTGTCCGGGTTTTGCCCAGGCCCGGAGCCAGCACCGGAACCGGCGTATCATCGCCATGCAGAACGTCTGTGGCCAGCACGTCTTTGCGCAAAGCTGCACTCAAAGGATCAAGGAGCGCCGCCGATCTGCCGACCCAGTCGGCCAGGGTGGAGCATTCCAGATCAACACCCTCACGGGCATAACTGCCGGATCGGCGATAGAGCGGCAGGTGATCGGCGTATCTGGCCACCTGCACATGGGCGAGAAGACCGGGCCACGCTCGATGGGCAGCGAGGGCATCGGCGATTGCACAATCGTTTCACAACTGCGGCATGACAGTTTGGGACGCACATGCCAGATGACTTTGAATGATGACGGGACATACTCCAGCACCTCCGTCACGTCTTCACCGAGCTTGCGCATCGCACCACAGCAGTTCGGGCAGGTGCAGGCGGGTTCATGAACCTCCTCCTCGCGCGGCAGACATTCCGGCGGCGGTTTGCGAAAGGGTTTATCAGTGAGGGCCTGTACGACAGCAGGACGCGTCGCAGCTTGGGCCGCTTCATCCTCATGCAGCTCGTCGAGTTCCATCTCCAGCTGCTCGATCTCGAAGCTACTCTTCTCCGATGATGCGCCGAACTGCAGGCGCTTCAATTTGGCGATGCGTAGCTCCAGCTGCGCGATCTTCAAATCTTTCGCCTAAACCGTGCTTGCCAGTGCGCGCACCAGCGCTTGCAGCGCAGCTGTGTCATCCGTCAGATGGGCAAGATCGAAGTCCATGGCTCAACTCTAGCCGCAGTCAGCACCGATCCGCGCTTGCGCATTCTGCCGCGAGTCAACCCGCCGCAATCACCCCGCGAGTTCCGGCCTCTGCGTCCGTATCGGGGCACGCCAATCAATGCATTTGAGCAAATAGCCCAGTTGCCCCGCCGTCAAGCTCACTGGCTCGCCTTGCGATATGGGCCAGATGAACCGTCCGCGCTCCAGCTTCTTGGCAAACAAACACGCCCCCTGGCCGTCATGCCGGATCAGCTTGATCAAATCCCCGCGCTTGCCCCGGAACACAAACACTTGCCCTCAGGAGGATCGTGCTTCAGCACCTCTTGCACCATGAGCGCAAACCCGACAAAGCCTTGGCGCATGTCGGTCACACCCGCTACAGGCCACACCCGGACACCCGCTGAAACCGGAATCATCTGGTCTCGAGTGCTGCAATTACGCGCCGGCGCGAGATACCAGACCAAGGACGGTCACCGCGGCATCTGGTAGGACTTATGGCTGGACAGACCGCAACTCAAGTACAAAATATATCGCAATTTCAATATATTATACATGTAAATTGGCGGAGACGGAGGGATTCGAACCCTCGATACGCTTAACACGTATGACGATTTAGCAAACCGTTGCCTTCAGCCACTCGGCCACGTCTCCATTGGTTTTGGCTTTTGCCGTGATTTGATTGTTCATGCAAGCGTGAGCGGCCGCCACTCCCCAAATCTTTCATTGGAAGTGGCAAAATGTCATAACCGACTAAATTAGTCGGTTTTTTCTTGACTCTCAATCAAGCGGTGCTATTCCTGCAAAAAATACAGCAGGAGATCAGACAATGAAGCTTTCACGCCGCAGTCTTGTTGCATTCGCAGCCTTGGCTATATCTCAAATGCCAGCGCGCGCGGCTGAAGAAGTGAATGTCTATTCTTACCGGCAGCCTGAACTGATCAACCCCCTGTTTGCTGAATTCACCAAGCAAACTGGTATCGAAGTGCGGACTATTTTTGCCGAAAATGGATTGATTGAACGGATGGAGCAGGAAGGCGCGCTGAGCCCGGCTGACCTTTTGCTTTCTGCCGATGTTGGCAGACTTGTGAGTGCTGCTGACAAGGGGTTGGCCCAGCCGGTCGACTCACCGGAAATTCTCGGCAAGGTTCCCGCAGCACTGCGCGATACCAACAATCTGTGGTTTGGCCTCACCATGCGGGCGCGCGTGGTTTATGCCTCGAAAGACCGCGTGGCGCAGGAAACCATCAGTTACGAAGAATTGGCCGATCCCAAGTGGAAGGGCAAGATTTGCATTCGTCCTGGAAACCATCCCTATAATCTGGGTTTGATTTCAGCAGTGATTGCCCACAAGGGCGAAGCCGGGGCCAAGGAATGGCTCACCGGACTTAAAGCAAATCTGGCACATAAGCCCAGCGGTAACGACCGCGAACAGGCCAAGGGCGTGTTCTCCGGCGAATGCGACATCGCGATAGCGAATACCTATTACATGGGAAAAATGCTCACCAACGAGAAGGAAACCGAGCAAAAGGAATGGGCGAAATCCGCGCGCATCATGTTCCCCTCCTCCGCTGACATCGGCACCCATGTGAATATTTCCGGCATGCTTCTGTCGAAGAATGCTCCGCACAAGGATAACGCCCTCAAGCTGATGACCTATCTGGCCAGTGACGGGGCCCAGCAGATTTATGCCAATGGCAATTTTGAGTACCCGGTGAATCCCGCCGTGCCGGCTTCGGAAATTGTCCAGGCGTGGGGCGCGTTCACGCCTGACACGTTAAACGTGGCAGAAATTGCCAAGCTCGAAAAAATTTCCGCCAAGCTCGTGGATGAAGTTCAGTTCAACGATTGATACTTAAAAGCAAATAGGGTCCGCGTGCCCTGTGTCACGCGAACCCTAGTCGGGCTTGACGCCTTTTTACTTAGTGTAACGTGAGCCAGTCACGGGCCTGACGCTGGGCATCGGCCACATCGGTCGGGCTCATTTCACGGGAAATTTCGCAGCGGTATTGTTTGGCGCTTTCACTGCCTTTGAGGGCAGCGAGATTGAACCACTTGTGGGCAGCCACGAGATTTTGCGATACATCGCGCCCAATGCAATATTTCATTCCGATTTCAAGCAAATCTTCCGCCGTTACGGCGGATATTGAAATCTCCGCTTCATTTATTGTTGTTTGACGTCCCATTTTCATTCCCATCTTCTGCATATCGCCACGCCAATATCGCGTGGCATTGATGGTGATCTTGACTCCGCCGGGACAACGCAGGGTTAAGCGACAGGATTAAGAAAATTCTTACGGATTCCGGGAACCCAAAAAACACCTCAGATAAAATTCATTGAATTCAACGGATTACCGATATTTATACGAGTTGTTTACGGTAAAAAATTCATCGCCGGTTTACCAGAAATCCGGTTTTTGGCCCGCAGCATGAAAGCTATTGGGGCAGCGGAACAGCCAGTTTCGTCATGATCGGGAAATGATCGGAACCTGCCGAATTGCCGATGCGCTGGCGTTCAAGCTGGCGGATTCCAGGCGTGACGAAGATGTGATCAATGGCAATTTGCGGCAAGCCGGTGCGGGCGGGCCAAGTCGGCAGATTCGTGAGGAGCATGAGGTTGCCCTGGCTGGCGAGGGTTTGCGTCACGCGTGAATTGGGTGTGGCGTTGAAGTCGCCCATCACTACATAGTTGCCAGTAATCGCATCCAGCTCAGCGGCCATAGCCTTGATCTGCGTAAACTGGGCACGGGAATGGGGAAACCGGGTGGTGTGAACGCCATAGATTGAGAGGCCGCCAAATTCGGGTCCAAGTGAGGCCCTAATGTAGGGAGGGCCTTCCCAGAGCATCCGGTCGCCGATTTTAGTCAGGGGAAACTTGGACAGAATTCCAAAGTTGCAATGGGTTATGTCCGAGCACTTTGCCTGATAGGGATATTGCAATCTCAGCTGATCGAAAATCACGCGCTTGTTGGGACCGAGTTCAACGAGAACAATTACGTCCGCATCAATTCTTGTGATCTCGGCTTTGACGTCCTCTATCTTGTCGTTGTCGATCCAGGTGTTGAAGCTTGCGACACGCAATTCACGCTCGCCACTTTTGACGGTGCTCAAGACCGAGACATCGGAACTGACATAATAGGGCCACATGCTGTAGGCGGCCAACAGTCCGATAAGCAGAACAACAGCGGTCAGCACTTTGCCATGGGGCATAAACAGGCCAATTGCGAAAGCCAAGATCAAAAAAAATAATTGCGGGGTGACCTGCGAGAACACATCGAACGTCACCCAGAGTTGACCAAGGCGAGCGGCCGCCAAGCCAGCGATGCCAATGCTCAAACCAAGGATGCAGCCCAAATAGCCTTTTGGGCGCTTACGCGTTTTAGCGACAGCGGCGGCCTCAGCCTCAAGTGCGGCCTTACGCACAAATACTTTTTTGGTTTCGCTCACGCCGAATGCCTTTGCCCGGAATTACAGAAGTCTACTCTCCATCGGCAGAATCTGCTCCGGTGTACCAAAACCAGGCAATGCTTCAATACGTTTTTTCCACGCAGAGATGTTGGGATAGGGTGTGAGGTCGATCATGGCTTCAGGCGCGTAACGCACCACTGCAAAGATGCCAATATCGGCAATAGTTGCCCTCTTGCCTACGATCCATTCGGACTTGGCGAGTTCATGTTCAATAACTGCAAGGGCGGCCTTGGCTTCGGTATCATACATGGTGCGAACTTCATCGCCGAACTGGCGGAAGCCGCGATTGCGCGCGCGTAGTCGCAGTAGCGGCACCGAGAGCTTATCCCATTGCCAGAACAGCCACTCACGCACCCGGATTTTCTCAATCGGGGTCTTGCCGTCAAACTTTTTCAGACTTTCAGACAGGTGCTCAAGAATGGCCGCCGACTGCACCAGGAACAGCTGTCCGTCACGGAGCGCCGGCACCTGGCCGTAACGGTTCTTGACCAGGTAGTCAGGCTGCTTGTGCTGGCCTTCGCGGAGATTGACGTGGATATAGGAATAGGGATGGCGGCACAGGGAGAGCATCAGCCCCACCGTGTAGGACGGGCCAGAGGTCATGGTGCCATGGAGGGTGAAGCGCTGCTTGTCGCCG
>CAYWOO010000170.1:0-8218 GCA_964458665.1 uncultured Dehalococcoidia bacterium | reverse complement strand
GAGACGGACCTCGCGACGCGGGCAGCGATGCTCTCGCTCGTGTCGAACACGCTGCTGATGGCGCTGAAGATCGGCGTCGGGCTGGCGTTCGGTTCGATCGCGCTGCTGGGCGACGGCGTCGACAGCGCGGAGGACCTACTGGCGTCTGCGCTCGCCATCATCACCGTGCGCCTGTCGCTACAACCGGCCGACGAGGCGCACCCGTACGGTCACGGCAAGGCTGAGAGTCTGGCAGCGATCTCGCAGGCCGGCCTGATCGCCGCGGGCGCCGCGTTCATCGCAGTCGCTGCGATCCGGCGGGCGGTCGCTGACGACGTGGAGATCGTCGTGGCGCCGTCGCTGATCGCCGTGGGCATCACGGCGGTCGTGAACGCCGGCGTGGCGATGTATTCGCGGCGGGCGGCGCGGATCACCGGATCCGTCGCGATCGCATCGGATGCCAGGCACTTGGGGACGAATGTTGTGCAGGCGGTGGCGATAGGCGCCGGACTGGTGCTGGTGGGCGTCACCGGGCAGCACATCTTCGACCCCATCGTTGCCTTGCTCCTTGCCGCGTACCTGCTCTGGACCGCAGCGACCATCGTGCGATATGCGCTGCGCGAGCTGGTCGATTCGGCACTGCCGGAAGAGACGCGGCGCGTGATCGAGGAGTGTCTTGCGCACGAGGCGCACGGCATGCGTGGCTACCACGAACTGCGCACGCGCAAATCAGGCCGCGAAACCTACATCGATGTGCACGTCCTGGTCGATCCGGCGCTCACCGTCAGTGAAGCACATCTGCTGGTCGAGCATTTCGAGAACGACCTGCGCGCACAGGTGCCCGGCGCCGCTGTGAGCATTCACGTTGACCCGGACGAAGCCGGCATCATGGATCGCGGCGCCGCGCCGGGCGTCGCGATGGACACGGGGATTCATCTGCATCGGCACTGATGGCCGCAGCCTCACCCCGGCCGTCGGCCGCGCCCTCTCCACAGCGTGGAGAGGGCTCTCGCTTCGGGGAACGTCTGGTCGCGAACTGTTAGGCGGAATCGATCAAATCGCAAGGAAAGGGGAGGGGCGTATGTCACTTGAGGGCAGAGTCGCGATCGTCACGGGGGCGGCCCGGCATCGCGGGATTGGGCGCGGGATTGCGTTGGCGCTGGCTGAGCGCGGAGCTTCCGTTGTCGCGCTGGGGTCGCCGCGCGCGTTGGAGCAGTATCCGGACGACGAGAAGGCGATCGGGTGGCGCGGCGCCGCCTCCGTCGCGGAGGAGATCGCTGGCGCCGGTCGCGGAGCGCTCGCCATCGATGCCGATCTTACGAAAGCGGCCGAGGCGGAGCGCATCGTCTCGGAGACGATGGCGCAGTTCGGACGCATCGACATCCTCGTGAACAACGCGGGGTTGGCGTTCTGCGGCGAGAAGAATCTTTGGGAGATCGACGATCGCGAGTGGTACGAAGTGGTGGACGTCAACCTCAATGGCGTGTACCTGCTGACGAGCCGCGTTATGCGCGCGATGGTCGCGGCGAAGCAGGGCGGGCGCATCATCAACATCTCGTCGGCAGCGGGGCGGATCGGCGTCGCGCAGTACGGCGCCTACTGCGCGACAAAGTGGGGGATCATCGGCCTGACGCAGATGCTGGCGCTCGAGGCCGCGCCACATCAGATCACGGTCAACTGCATCGCGCCCGGCTCGGTGGATACGGATATGATGGACGGCACGTTCGGGCATATGGCCACGCGCTTCCATGCCGAAGCCGGAGCGATGAAGCAGGCCGTCGTACGGTCGATCGCGCTCGGGCGCCAGGGCACGCCCGCCGATATCGCGGGCGCGGTGGCATTCTTCGCGTCGGATGATGCGGCGTGGATCACGGGACAGACGCTGAACGTCAGCGGCGGCACACCGATGAATTGATTGCGACGACGGGAACAGGGATTTCACGGATTAGGGTGGCAGCGTCGGGGCCTCGGCGCCGCACGGGCGGACACACAGGTCCGCCCCTACAGTTTCGGACATCGCCCACGGTCCGCATGGATGATCTAGCCGAGTTCGCCGATGGATTGCATTGCGAGTGTGATGGCGACGAGGCCGGCGGTTTCGGAGCGGAGGACGCGGTCGCCCAGCGTGACGATTTCGACGCCTGCAGCCTGCGCGCGCTCGATCTCTGAGGGCTCGTAGCCGCCTTCCGGGCCGATGAAGATGCTCACCGCGGCGAGGCTGAAGACATCGTCGACGCGGCGGTTCAGCACGTCGTTGATGCTCGGCGCAGTCTCGCCGGCGTCCTCGTATGGCAGGAGCAGGACGCCGGCCGCGGAGCGCAGCGCCTCATCGAACGCGATCGGTGCGCCGATCTTCGGGACGGCACTGCGTTCGCACTGCTCGGCCGCCTCGACGACGATGCGGCGCCAGCGCTCGGCGCGGTTGCCGTCTGCCGACGTCTTGACGACGGCGCGCGCAGCGACGAGCGGCGTGACGGCGGCGACGCCGATCTCGGTCGCCTTCTCCAGCAGCCACTCGAAGCGGTCGCCCTTGGTGATCGACTGGTAGAGGCGCACGCGCAGGCGCGGCTCGCGCGGTCCGGGGCCGCGACCGACGACCGCGGCACCGATGCGCCGATCGGTTGCGTCTTCGAGGCGCACGCGGACATCTTCGCCGCTGCCGTCGAAGAGTATGACTTCGTCCGACTGCCTCATGCGGAGCACTCTCGTCAGGCGATGCGCCAGCGCGCCTTCGATCTCGATACGGTCGCCGGTGAGCGTTGCGGCTTCGACGAAAAAGCGGCGCGTCATGCGCGCATCGCTTCGGTGCAGCGCCAATCGCCCATCGCACGCACGGACGCGACGCGGGCGCCGGCGTGCGCTAACGCGTCGCACACGTCCCGCTCGCGCTCGCCGATGACGCCGGAAACGATGAGCCTGCCCGAGGGCGCGAGCGCGGCAACGAGCGGCGACGCCAGTTCGATGATCACGCGCGCGATGATGTTCGCTACGACGACGTCGAAGCCTCGCGCTGGTATTTCGAACGGCCACGCTTCGCCGGCACTTCCGCCTTCGGCGTGCACGATGAGCGCCACAGCGTTCGCTTCCGCGTTCTCGCGGGTGACGCGGACGCAGTTCGGATCAACATCGACGGCGTAGACCTCGCTCGCGCCCAGCTTCGCGGCGGCGATGGCGAGGATGCCTGAGCCGCAGCCGACATCGAGCAGACGCATGCCTGGGCGGACGGCCCGTTCGAGAGCTTCGAGGCACATGCGCGTGGTCTCGTGCTGGCCCGTACCGAACGCCATGCCGGGATCGAGCGTAAGTACCACATCGTCCGGCTGCACGTCGTGCGTGCGCCACGACGGCATCACGACCATGTGGTCGCCGAAGCGCTCGACGTGGAAGAACTCCTTCCACGATTCCGCCCAGTCCTCCTCGGCCACCGGGCGTTGCGTGATCTCGGCCGGGAGGCCGTCGCGGGTGAAGGCGTCGGCCGCGGACGCGGCGAGCGCGCGTCCGGCGTCGTCATCGGCGACGTAGGCGCGCACGAGCGCGGCACCGCCGGTGCTGAGCACTGCGTCCGACTCGAGGTCGGCCTGCGTGAATGGCACGACGATCGACACGTCGAGGCCCGTGTGGGCGCGGAGGATCTCCGATGCGCGTTCGGCGTCGGCCGTGGGGACGGCGGCGGTGATCTCGACGTAGTTCATGCCGTGGTTATCGGGCGCTCGGCGCGGCGTCGGCGGATGCCTGCCGCGCGCTTCCTGTGCGCGGTGGCGCGGGCGTGCGACCCTGCTCGATGTCGCGCTCGCGCTCGTAGTCCTGCCATTCGAGGATGAGCCTCTTGTGCGCGAAGTTGTAACCGACGCTATCGCCGATCCAGCCGCCGAGGAGGCCGGCGAACACACGGCCGCCGACCATCAGGACGAGCGTCGCGAACGCAAGCCACCAGAGTGATTGGTTGAAGACGTACACCGCCACCGCGACAAGCACAACGAACAGCGCAACGCCCAGCCCGAGGCCGGCGAACGCGAACGAGTTGACGATCAGGCTCTCGCGCTTGCGCATGCGGCGGTAGAGCGCGCCGAACTCCATCGGCAGCTTCGCGACGGCCGCGTAGTCGCTGGTGGTAGTGCCGCAGTGGCGGCACTCCTCGCGCTTCTTGCCCAGAGGCGTGTAACAGTAGCCGCAGAAGCGACCGACGTTCGGCGCCTGGCCCTTGATCATCGCCGCCATCAACTCATCAAGCCGCGGTGAGAACACGGGGATGTCGCTGTGGGGTGCGGGAACGTCGTTCACGACACCACCGCCTGGCGCCGCTCGGCGCGCACAAGACCACGCAGCTCGATGAAGAACTTCAGCTTGTCGGCGCGCTGGTACGCCGCCGCGCGCGCACTGGTCGACGGCATGACGTGGACCTGCGCGTCGCCGATGCGATCCGGCTGCGGTCCAAGCTGGCAGGCGTGGCCGATGAACACTTCGTAGATGCGCTTGCCGTTGAAGCAGACGATGCGCGGCGCGCAGCGCAGCAGTTTGGCGCGCAGCACCGCCGCACCGGCCCGCATCTCGTCGAGCGAGAGGTCGATGATGGACGGCGACGGGCGATCGACGAGATTCGTGAGGCCGATGCCCCATTCGAGCACGCGCTCGTCCTGTGCGAACCTCAGCGGCTCCGTAACGAGGCCTGATTCGTGGAGCAGCGGCCAGAAATGGTTGCCCGGACCCGCGTAGTGGCGGCCGGCAGCAGCCGACTTCGTGCCGGGGTTGATACCCACGATCACGAGATCGAGGCCGGGCTGGAGGTAGTCGGGTATCGCGGTCACGGGGTACAGAATATCATGCCTTCGTCGGTCGTCCGTCGTCAGGGGGTGGCGACCTCACCTCCGCGCTGCGCGCTGGTCCTCTCCGCTCGGCGGAGAGGAGGGTCGGACTGGGGCGGGTGCGTGGAGTATGGAGTTGGGAGCCCGCGCGACTCACAGCCGAGGACGGCTGCGCCACTCGCCTTACGTCCGACCGCTCATCGCCCATCGGCCGATGGCCCTTCGCTCACAGCTTCGCTCACGGCTAACCACTCACAGCTAACCGCTCACAGCTAACCGCTCAACGCTCAACGCCAGCCGCTCAGTCGTCCTCTACGGGAATGACGACCGTGGCGGGGTGGAGGCTGGGTCGCGGCGTGGAGCGATCACCCTTGCCGGTGCGGTACCAGGCGACGATAATCGCCACGACGAAGACGCTGAAGAACATGACCTCCAGGAGCCGGACCAGCGTTTTTGTGTCGCTGAACTCCACACCCAGCGTGCCCAGCAGCACGCCGAGCATCACGAACGCAATGGCCCAGACCGTGCCGCCGCCGTAGTCCAGCGGCGCCCAACGGCGATACGGCACACGGAACAGACCGGCCGCTGCCGGGCCGACCGCGCGCGAGTAGCCGGCCCAGTGGTAACCGAGAATGATCCAGACGTGGTTCGTGTCCATGGCCGCGCGGAGGCGCTCAACGACGCCGCCGCCGGCGCCCTTTTCGATCGCCTTCGCCCAGCCCATGCGCCCGATCAGGTAGCTGATCGTATCGCCGAGGATCGTGGCCGTGATCGCCAGCGCGAAGACGTACCAGATGTTGATCGAGCCGTTCTCGGCCGAGAGGCCGGCGAGGATGAGGATGACCGACCCGGGCACGAGGAAGCCGAGGAACATCGCGTTTTCGAGAAAGACGCCGAGGAAGACCACATAGTAGCCGTAGTTGGAGAAGAGGTTCTCCAGCTTGCCCAGCATCCACTGGCTGAAGCGCTGAGGCGAGCTGAGGTAGAAGTTCAGCGTGCCGAACGGCGAGACGTGCGGCAGCACGAAGAACGTCAGCCCGAAGGCGAGGACCAGCCAGTTCATGTTGCGCTTCAGCCAGCGCGTCACGGCGTCGGTATCGGAGGCGTCCGGAGTCTCGTCCACGTGGATCCTCGCGAGCGCGTGCGCCCGCATCGTTGTCGGTTATGCGTGAGCAGCGACGTCTATCTGCGCGGCGAGGGCGAAATCCTTCTCGGTGACGCCGCCTTCGCTGTGTGTGGAGAGCGTCAGCTTGACGCGGTCGTACTTGATGCTGATGTCCGGATGGTGATCGGCCGTCTCGGCCAGATCGGCGACACGGTTGACGAACGCAACGGCGGCCCGGAAGTCGGCGAAGGCGAACTTCTTCTCGATCTCATCGCCGTCACGCTCCCAGCCTTCGAACTGCTGGAGGCGGGCTTTCACTTCATCCTTCGTCATCGGTGGCATGTACATCCTTTGGAGACCTCACCTCCTCGCTTCGCGATGGTCCTCTCCGCCCGGCGGAGAGGAAGACGAGGTCCGCTCTCATTGTCGGCGAGTAGCGGTACGCTCGCAACCATGTCTGCGCGATTTCCACAGGCTCGCGCGCGGGTGGCAGTCGTCAAACAACGCCGGTAGGCTTCGGCGATGGACGAATCGCCATTCAAGCCGCACTTCTTCGAGCGCGAGGATGACTCGCCGGACGCGTACTTCTACGCGCAGGCGCGGATGCTCGTACATATCGACGACCAGGCGATCGAAGCGGCGTCGCGGCTCTACGCGGAGCTGCTGCCGCAGCGGGGCGCGATCCTCGACCTCATGTCGAGCTACAAGTCGCACATGCCGCCGGAGTTGGAATGGAAGCGGCTCTGCGGCCTCGGCATGAATGACGAGGAGCTGCGCGCAAACGATCAGCTCACCGAATACCTCGTGCACGACCTCAACAGGAAACCCGTGATGCCCTTCGGCGACGACGAGTTCGATGGCGCGGTCGTGACGGTGTCGGTGCAGTACATGACGAAGCCGCTGGAGATCTTCCGCGAGGTGTGCCGCGTGCTGAAACCGGACGCTCCGTTCATCATCACCTACTCCAACCGCATGTTTCCCACGAAGGCCGTGCGGATCTGGCGCGCGCTGGACGATCGCGAGCGGGCGGGGCTGATCATCTCGTACTTCAAGCACGCCGGCGGCTTCGGCGATACGAGCGCGGAGAATCGCAGCATCGACGGCGGTGCCCCGAACGATCCGCTGTTCGCCGTGTGGGCGCGAAAGCTCGACGGATAGGGCGCGGATCGCGTCCGGTACAGTTGTCCGCGGTGCCGGGCACGGCAACCGCAATTTCTGAACTCAAATCCAGCAACGGAGCACGTATGCCAGATCCATCATTCGTGACGAAGGACGCGCAGGCGCTGAAGGTGTTCAACTGGGCGGCGGCGGCGGCGAGTCTGCGCATGGCGTACTACGGCCTGAAGCTCGGCCTGTTCGAGGCGATCACGTCCGCAGACGGCGGGCTGACGATCGACGAGCTGACCACGCGGACCGGGCTTGACGCGCGGTATCTGCGCGCGTGGGCGCGGACGTCAGTCGCGGGCGAGCTGCTGGAGTACGACGGGGCGACGCAGCGGCTGACGATGGCGCCGTTCATGCAAGCGCTGCTGCTCGACGACGACGATTTCCAATACCAGGCGGGGCTCGTGACGAACCACGCCGTCGAATCGCGGCTGGCGGACCGCGTGGGCGCCTGCTTCACCAGCGGCGAGGGCATCCCGTTCGCCGAGTACGGGCAGGAGATGGTGGAGACCATCCACGCCTTCAGCAAGGCGGCGTACGAGTTGTTCCTGCCTTCGGTGCTGCTGCCTGCGCTGCCCGAGCTGGCCGAGCGGCTGACTACGGGCGGCACGATCCTGGAGTTGGGGTGCGGCGCCGGCGCAGGGCTCGTCTCGCTGGGGCGGACGTTTCCGCAGTGCGTGGTGACGGGTGTCGATCCGGACCCGACGACGATCGAACTGGCGAAGCAGCGGATCGAAGACGCCGGGCTGGGCGAGCACGTCCACGCCGAGGAGATGCGCGGCGAGGACCTGACCAGCGAGGACGCGTTCGACTTCATCTACGCACAGATCTCGCTGCACGAGATGGACGATGCGCGACTTGTGCTGGCGAACGCGCGTCGCGCGCTGAAGGAAGACGGCATGCTGCTGGTGACGGAGATCCGCGGCGCCGAGCGCATCGAAGACTGCGTCGGTGCGTACAACGCGGTGCTCTCGCACATCGACCTGTTCTACGAGATCCCGCAGGCCGTCGCCAAGGGCGGTCACGCCGTCGGCTTCTTCTCGCGCGCGGAGTTCGAGGAGATGGCGTCCGATGCCGGGCTGCGCGGCGTCCGCGAGTTGCACCTCGATCAGCCGTTGTATGCGGCGTTCGTGGCGTTTAAGTAGCGGCGCACGGCTGTGCGCCCTCA
>CAYWOO010000169.1:0-7132 GCA_964458665.1 uncultured Dehalococcoidia bacterium | reverse complement strand
ACGTCTTCGAAAGCCTGCTCGAAAACAAGACGATCGAGTACGACGCGTATCGCCGCCACGTCACCGACTACGAGCTGGAGCGGTATCTGGCGGTGCTGTAGGCGCTGCGCCTTGAGGCGCCTAGCGCGTCTGTGGTAGCGTTATGGAACCAGCGGCCGATACCTATATCGAGGCCTACGATCGCGGGCGCAGATTCGGACGGGACACATGAAGAACGGGAATGGCCACGAATCCGCGGAGCACTCGCTGATCGGCAGTCGAGAAGAGTTCGACGCGCTGATCGACCGGGAAGCTCAACGGTTGCTGGGCATCTCTGGAGAACAGTTTCTTCGCCTGCGTGAAGAAGGACGGCTCCCGGAACGGATCGGCGTTCGAGCGCTCGCCATGATGGCCGACCTTGCCTCCGTCTCCTGACCTCTTCCGGACAGCGAGACCACACGTCGACAACCTGAACCGCCTCTTCAACCGGACGATCTCGCAAAGTCGCCTGGATTCAATAACTCTGTCTGCCAATCCCGCGTTTCACGAGATCACTCGTCGCGTCAACGGAGAAATTCGACCGCTGGACTTGAGCCGTGGAGTCCTCGACTTCTCGCAGATCATCACGGATCTGGATGGGAAGCCTCACGTCGTGAAGGCGGAATACATCTACTGGCTGGATGATACGCACTGGGTCTTTCGCTACGAGTACGACACAACCGTGGGTGATGTGAAGCCACACTCTCATCTGCATGTGAATGCTTCGAGCTTGCGCGTGCCGGATCTTCACAACATTCACTTCCCTGCGGGTCGACTCAGCGTCGAACACCTCATCCACCATCTCGTGTCAGAGTACGAAGTGAAATGCGAGATGCCCCTGGCGGAGATGACGGAGTTCCTCGCCAACTCGTACCGTAGCTGGCAGCGCACTGACCAACATCTGTTCCCCTAACGATCGGCGAGTGGCGATACGATGCCAAGCATGGCACCTCGAACCCTCACCTGGGACGACGTCCGGCGCGTGCATGAGCTGCTGGCGCGCCGCTGGGCCGTCGACGACCCGCGCGCGCAGATGCACATCGGCGACCTCTACTGGGTGCTACGCGGCACAGCCGACGGCGACCGGCTCTCCGACACGCGCGTGTGGCCGCGGGCGGACGGCTCACTGGTGGCGTTCGCATGGCTGGACCCGCCGACGCTCGGCGATGCCGTCATCGACCCCACCGCAGACGCATCGATGCTGGACGAAGCACTCGACTGGATGGAGCACGAGTACCGTGAGCAGGGCCGGGAGTCGATCAGCGTGGTCGCCGTCGATGGCGATCGGCCGCGCGTCGAAGCGCTCGCGCGGCGCGGCTACGCAACGAGCGACGGCGGCAACACGCGCCTCCGGCAGCGATTAGCGGCCGCGCCGAACGCCGCCGTCGTGCCCGTGGGCTTCACGCTCGGCCACGCCTCGACGGCGGAGGACGTCGAATGTCGCGTATTCGTCGAGTCAGATTCGTTCGGCGACTTCACTCTCACTGGCGACACGTGGCGTTTTGTGCAGCGCCTGCCCACGTATCGGCCCGAGCCGGACCTCATCGCTGTCGCGCCGGATGGGACAGGCGCCGCCGCCTGTACGTGCTGGTACGACGCCGCGACACGATGCGGTGAGTTCGAGGCGGTCGGGACCGCACAGGCGCACCGGCGCAGAGGCGTCGGCAAGGCCGTGATCGTCGAAGGCCTGCGCAGGCTCCACGAACTCGGCGCCACAACCGCGGTCGTCTTTACGCAGAACACGAACGACGCGGCGATCGCGCTCTACCAGTCCTGCGGCTTCCAGATCGTCGGCAAGGATCGCGCCTGGACGAAACAGCTGTAGCATCGTAGCGCGGGCTTTTCAGCCCGCGCGATCTCCGCTCGCAGCCCCCAGCGCGCGCAGTGCGTCGCCGGTGAGCCGGAACGTCGTCCACTCGTCCATCGGCTGCGCGCCTAGCGAGCGGTAGAACTGGATTGACGGCTCGTTCCAGTCGAGCACCGACCAGTCGAGGCGGGGCGCGCCGCGTTCGACGCAGATCTGCGCGAGTCGGATGAGCAGCGCTTTGCCGTGACCGCCGCCGCGATGCTCCGGGAAGACGAAGAGGTCTTCGAGGTACATACCCGGCAGCCCGTGAAACGTCGAGAAGTGCGGGAAGAACAGCGCGAAGCCGACGGCTTCACCGCCCTCGTCGGCGATCAGCGTTTCGGCATAGCGATGCTCGCCGAACAGGTGCGTACGTAGATCGTCTTCGTCCAGCACGACCTGATCGGTCAGGTGCTCATAGTCGGCGAGCGCGCGGATCATCGTGGCGATGGCGTGCGTGTCGTCGGGCGTGGCGTTGCGGATCATGGCGTGATCGTAGCGAGATTTCACCACAGAGGACACAGAGATCACAGAGGTCTTGTTGGGTGAAGTGCGGGTTAGGCGGCGATGGTCGAGACGGTGTGCGCAGATGCGAGTGCGTTCTTCACCTCGGAGAACACGGAGGTCACGGAGGAGAGAACGGATCTTAGGCAGCGATGGTTGGCACGGTTTGCGCAAACGAGGGCACGCCACCGCGTGGCCCTACGGCCAAGGGGCGACGGAGGTCACGGAGGAGAGGACGGATGTTAGGCAGCGATGGTTGGCACGGTTTGCGCAAACGAGGGCACGCCACCGCGTGCCCCTACGGCCAAGGGGCGTGCGTAACGCGGTGCGAGGACGTTGGCGATCGCGCCGTAGGCGGCGGCATTCGCGATGAGTCCGGTGTGGGTGCCACTGACTTCGATGGCGGTCGCGTCCTCGCGGTGGCAAGTGCGCCAGTCGACGACGCCGTCGGACTTCGAGTAGATGTTCGTTTCGGCGATGGTCACCGGCAACGCCTGCTGCACGGTCGCGAGGCACGTTTCGAGATCGTCGCCGTGGATGAGTTGTGCTGCGGCGAGGACGGCCGGGTGCGCCGACAAGCCGTCGACGGGCGATCCGAGCGTGACGACGTGCGACACGCGATTCGCGCGGCGGAGTGCCGCCGCCCGGGCGATGACGCCGCCGAGGCTGTGGCCGATGAGGCGGACTGGCGCGCCCGTCTCGGCGTGAGCAAGATCGATGGTCGCCACGACGGCGGCGATGGCGATTTCGGTGCGGACGGCGTTGACGCCGATGCCGGACGCGTACGGACGGTGCCCTATGCGGGCGAGCCAGCCGCTCAGCTCGATCATGCTGGCGTCGGCGGCGAAGAGTCCGGGGACGAGCACGACCGCCTCACCCTTGCCGCGCTCGATACCGTGGCCAGCGAAGACGGGCGAGAATCGGAGCGAGAGCCAGTCGAGGCTGGCGAAGGCCTCGCGCCAAAACGGCAGTGTCGGGTCGGCGTAGCGGCTGGTGGTCGTGAGGCTCATGGCGGCTGCTCCTCTCGTGGTCTCGGTAGTGAGACCGGCGGGTGGCGCATTCCTTACGCACCGCTGTTGCAAGAGAGAACGCGGTGCGTGTCAAGAACATTCCAGCCGGCCAGCGCGGAGGTGCTAGTTCTCTGGGTCACAATCGGGGTTGGGGTTCACCACAGAGGCACAGAGGCGCAGAGGTTTGTTGGGGGCTGAATGGGGATTCGGCCCGAGGGGCGGGACGTTGGCGATGGGATGAGGGCAGTCTACGGACTGCCCCTACGTGTCGGATCCCAGGAGATGGTTTACACATTGAGACGGCTGACGGGCGGCTTACCGCCGAGGGCGGTGTGCTGTCGGCAAGTATTGTACAGGTCCACGTAGGGCGGAAGCGCTTGGAGCCGATCGGCGTTGCGGAGATACGGCCGGTGGTACGCCCACTCACGTAGCAGCGTCTGGATCACGCGCTCTGCTTTGCCGTTGGTCTGTGGCCGGTACGGTCGCGTGCGCTTGAGTCGGACCGCGTGCTCGTCCGCCACCGCGCGGAAGTCCGCGGACCGGAAGTTACGGCCGTTGTCTGTCAAGACGCGACGGACCGTGACGCCGAGGTGGGCGAAGTGGGCGAAGTGGGCGAGGGCGCGGCGTAGGAACGCAGCCGCCGTGGGGCCGCGCTGATCGGGAAGGACCTCGACGTAGAGGTAGCGGCTGTGGTCATCGATGGCGACATGGACGAAGTCCAGTCCGAGCGGGACGTAGCCCTGGCGCAGGTGGCGGGAGACGTCGTCGAAGCGCCGGCCGCCGCCTTCGGGAATCCGGCGCAGCTGTTTCACGTCGATGTGGAGCATGTCGCCAGGCGCGGCATGCTCGTAGCGCATCGGTGTCCGGGTCACCCGGTCTAAGAGCTGCAGCCGGTTGAGATGCCAACGCTTGAGCACACGGTGCACCGTGGAGGCGCCGAGCCCAACCTGCCAGCCGATCCACTGCGGTCCCCGGCCCGAGACGACCCGGAGCGCGAGAATACTCATGACCGTCTCCCACGGGAGCGCCCGCGGCGAGGTCTTGGGCGTGCGATCCCCCGGTGTGAGGATCCCCCCACCCGTGTACGCGAAAGAGGCGGATCCAGCGGTGCGCCGACTGGCGCGAAACTCCTAACTGCTCGGCGATGTCAGCGGGCCGCAGCCCCTGCATCCAGCGCTCAATGATCGTCCGCTTGCAATGTTCGTTAAGCTTCCACGGGGTCCCAGACATGAGAGAGATGGCTCCTTTCGACTCGTGACCGTTACAGCCATAAGCCGACTCGGAGCCTCTCTCTGTGTCAACTATCTCTTGGGACAGTACACCTACGCGGACGTCGATCCGCGCACGACAAGCGGCGTTGGCAACGAGGATTTCGGTCGGCAGCAGGATGCGAAATTGTTGAGCGGACGCGGGCACGGCGCGCCGTGCCCCTACGCCGGCTTCGTTCGCGCACCACGGCTGGCACCGGGCACGCCACCGCGTGCCCCTACGGACGGCCGTGCTGCGCATCGGCGATCCGCACGGTGCTAGACGAAGAGGAAACTGGTGGCGTTGTCGATGGCGTCGAAGAGTTGCTGGGGATAGAGGCCGACGTAGAAGACGCCGAGCATGAGGGCTGCGGCCATCCCGTTCATCAGCAGCGGGACAGGCAAGAGCGCCTCGTCACCCTCGTCGGGCTTGATGACGAAGGCCTGCTTCATCACCTGCAGGTAGTAGTACAGCGAGATGACGCTGGTGACGACGCCGATGGCGGCGAGCCAGTAGTAGCCCTGGTCGGTCGCCGCCTGGAACAGGATGAACTTTGTGACAAAACCGGCGAACAGCGGCAGCCCGGCCAGCGAGAAGAGCGCGCCGGCGAGCACGCCGGCGAGCAACGGCGCCCGCTCGCGCATGCCGCGGAAGTCGCCGATCTCCTCTTTCCCGGTCATGTTGTACCAGGCGATGATGACGATGAAGATCGCCATGTTCGAGACCATGTAGCCGGTCATGTGCAGCACGAGCGCGGACGCCGCGTCGTGCGAGAGGCCGGCGATGCCCATCAGCATGTAGCCGACCTGCCCTATCGACGAGTACGCCATCAGCCGCTTGATATTGTGTTGCTGAAGGGCCACGAGGTTACCGAGGATCATGGTCGCGGCGGCAATGCCGGCGATCATCCAGCTCCAGTCGTCGTGGACCACCTCGAAAGCGCCGCTGAACAGGCGCAGCAGCAGCGCGAAGCCGGCAGCCTTCGACGTCGTCGCGAGATACGCAGTGATGGCGACGGGGGCGCCCTCGTACGCGTCCGGCGTCCACATGTGGAAGGGCACGGCGGCGACCTTGAAGCCGAGGCCGGTGATCATCAGCACGAGACCCATCAGCAGCGCCCACTCGAACTTGTCGGTGCCCTGGCTGAGGTTGGCGGAGATGTCGCTGTAGTACGTACTGCCGGTAACGCCGTAGATGAGGCTCATGCCGTAGAGGAAGAACGCCGACGCGAACGCACCGAGCAGCAGGTACTTGATGCCGGCTTCGTTTGAGCGCAGGTCGAACTTCTCGAACGAGACGAGGACATAAAGGCTGAAGCTCAGCAGTTCCAGGGAGAGGTACGCGGTCATCAGCTCGCGCGACGCCGCCATGCCGATCGCGCCGATCGTCGACAGGATGATGAGCGCGAAGAATTCGCCGGGGTGACGCAGCTTGTCTTCAACGAGCTTGCCCGACGCAAGGCAGACGACGGCGCCGGTGGCCATGAAGAAGACGCGGAAGTACGTCGTGTAGTTGTCGATGGCGACGATGCGCGCGAAGTCGCTTTCCTTGTTGACCCAACATAGTGAGACACCCGCCGTTGCGGCGAGCCCGGCGGCCGCGATGTACGAGAGCCACGATTTCTTCACCTGCGGGACGTAGAGGTCGAGCGCGACGAGCACGACGACGAGTCCTGCGAGGAGATACTCGGGGATGAACAGCGTGTAGTCGAGGTTGAGCTGGTTCACGACACCCCCGGCAGCACGCGTACGGTCTCGGAGATGCGGTCGATGAACGGCGCCGGCCAGAGGCCCATGAAGAGCATGAATGCAAGGAGCAGCACGGCGGTCCCACGCTCCAGGTAGGTCATCTCTTTCAGATCGCTCCACTTGTCATCGACGGGGCCGAACATCGACATGCCCATCATGCGGAGGATGTACACCGCCGTCATCGCGGCGGCGAAGATGCCCAGCGCACCTGCCCACGGGTAGGTGCGGAATGCGCCGACGAAGATGTGGAACTCGGCGACGAAGCCGGAGAGCCCCGGCAGACCCAGCGACGCCAGTCCTGCGAGCCCGAAGAAGAAGACGAACAGCGGCATGCGATGGACGAGCCCGCTGTACAGTCGCATGTCGCGCGTGTGCGTCTGGTCGTAGATCGAGCCGACCATCGCGAAGAACGTCGCCGTCATGACGCCGTGCGCGAACATCTGGAGCACGGCGCCGTTGACGCCGATCTGGTTCATCGTCGCCAGGCCCATCAGCACCAGCCCCATGTGGCTGACGGACGAGTAGCCGATCATGTACTTGAAGTCACGCTGCGCGGTCGCCGCGAACGCACCGTACACGACGTTGCAGGTCGCCAGGATCATCAGCCCAGGCATCCAGAACGTGGCGCCCTCCGGCAGCAGCTGGATGCCGAGGCGGATGATGCCGAACGCGCCGAGCTTCATCAGCACGCCGGCGTGCAGCATCGACACCGCCGTGGGTGCGGAGACGTGACCATCCGGCGACCACGTATGGAACGG
>CAYWOO010000168.1:0-9264 GCA_964458665.1 uncultured Dehalococcoidia bacterium | reverse complement strand
GAGTCCCTGCGCCTCGTCACCGCGCACGATGCTTCACCTATCCCCTTCCAAGAACAGGAGGTCTCCGAACGCCTACCCATCGCCGTGTAACACGCGGCTCTCAGAGCGAGGATGATGTCAGCGATTTACACCACTTGACGGGACGTGACCGACGAGGTCGAGCGAATGAATGCCGCAGTGCGTATCCTGATGCTCTCACACGTGCAGACGTTTACCAATCCGGAGTCCGCGATGTTCATAGCGCCCAGTGATGAGCGCTGGACATGGCCAGACTTCATGCTGCGCGATATTCGTCCCGCGATTCAGGCCATCGAAGAGATTTTAGACTCCGAGCCAGCTTCAGAATTCACCGCCCGTAGCTAGGGCAGGGCGTTGGCGCTGTTTGGTCTCACTCAGGAAGACATTACGGCGACCTCGGGCTCGCTCGGTTGCCGTGCTGGTTCAAGCACCGACGGCCGTAACACCACCTCACCCGCGAGCGCGCGTCGCCCGCCAGCATCGACGGTCCAGCGGAGCGTGGATGGCCGTAGGAACTCCGGGACAGCGTTGCCGTGGCGCTGGCTGAGCCAGACCATGCGGTCGAGGGCGCGTTCTTTGTCGAGCACTAACATCGCCCGAAGGGTCTGCGTTCCGGGGTGCCGCTGTAATGAGGGTTCGCCCTCACGGACGCGGTGCTGGCGCCCTCGCATGGCGCACGATTGGCGCTGATCCGGGCATTTGGCGCTCGACCGAGCGGGTACGGGCGGGGCGCCCGCGCTCTATTTGGGTCGCTCGGGGCGCGCTACTAGAGGTAATCGGCCGGCTTGTAGCTTCGGGCGGCGCCGATGAGTTCTGTTATGTCGTGTACTCCTTCGTCGCGCATGAAGCGCTCGATGCCGCCGAGGACATCGAGCGGCGCGTTCGGGTCGCGGAACGTCGCGGTGCCGACCTGCACCGCCGTCGCGCCGGCCATGATGAATTCGAGCGCGTCGGTGCCCGTCGAGATGCCGCCGCAGCCGATGATCGGCACGTCGACCGCGCCCGCCACCTGCCAGACCATGCGGAGCGCGACCGGCTTCATCGCCGGACCTGACAGCCCGGCAAACACCCGCGCGATCGTCGGCCGGCGGCGCTTCACGTCGATCGCCATCGCCTGCAGTGTGTTGATGACACAGAGCGCGCTCGTGCCGGCGTCGACGACGCGCCGCGCAATCTCGGCGATATCGGCGACGTTCGGCGTGAGCTTGACGATGACGGGCAGCGTCGTCGCGCGCACGCAGGCGGCCGTCACCGATGCCGCAACGGCCGCATCCTGCCCGAACTCCATGCCGCCGCGCTGCGCGTTCGGGCTGCTGATGTTCAGTTCGAGGCCCGCGACGCCCTCAACTCCTTCGAGCGCCGCCGCACACTCGCCGTACTCCTCGGCGCTGCTGCCGAGGATGCTGACAATGACGGGCACCTTCCAGCGCGCCCACGTCGGCGCCAGTTCGCGCCGCAGCTTGTCGATGCCGACGTTCTGCAGGCCGATCGAGTTCAGCATCCCCGCCGGCGTCTCGTCGATGCGCTGCGTTGGCGAGCCCGAGCGCGGCCGCAGCGTCGTCGTCTTGCTCACGATCGCGCCCAGGCGGTTGATGTCGATGAGCTTCGCGTACTCGATGCCGTAGCTGAACGTGCCGGACGCCACCATCACCGGGTTCGCGAGCGTGAGGCTGTTCTTGCCGCCGGCAATGTCAACCGCAAGCCGCAAGGACGACGAGGGGGCATCCACAGATTTCAAGGATTTCACAGATTTGTTGGGGGAGGATGAAGATGCAGGTGGGTCGGGCATTTCGGGCACCTCACCCCGGCCTTCGGCCCGCCCCTCTCCACGAAGTGGCGAGGGGCTGCTCTGATCGCGCGCTGGATGTGCTAATCGAGCCGTGCGCCTGGGTCGCGGCGATTATAGCGGGCGGCGGTTTGCCATACTGGATAGCGCATTCGAGACTGGCACCGCGCGGACTGAAGTCCGCGCTGCGATGAGGATATAGAGCAGCGAAGCCGTCGGCCCCGATCAGCGATGGAGGACAAGATGGGACGCAAAGAACTCGAAGCGCTGATCGCGGTGCTACAGCAGCAGCTGGCGAAGGGGCGCGACGGCGTGATCGTCGGATCGTGGCAGATCATCTTCAGCCGCGACCACAATGCGTTCCTCTTCGAGAAGTGCGAGATGGGCGGCTACTGCGAGGAGCGCCCGAGCGTGGTGGACATGACCGGTAAGGTGCTCGACAAGGGCGGGCCGCTGCTCGGCGGGGCGTGACGGCGGGAAACCACAGATTTCACGAATATCACGGAACCATTCCAAGTCCGAATGGACGACGGTAACGTTTTCATCAGCGCTGCCCATCCGAGCCCCTCTCCGCCGGGCGGAGAGGAATGGCCGAAGGCCGGGTTGAGGTCGACGCGGCGGGCGGCGGGTCAATCGCCACAAATGAACGCGATCGCGCGCTCAACATCCGACAGATCCGCCAGCGCAGCGTCCGCGCCGCACGCGAGCAGCGCTTCGACAGAGTCACGTCCCGTAGCGACGCCCAGCGCGAAGGCGCTGTTCGCCTTTGCGGCGCTGACGTCGTGCGGCGTGTCGCCGATGATAACGACGCGCGCGCCGCTGTCGCCGTTGCGCAGACGCTCGATGCCGGCGCCGATCAGTTCGTGGCGATGCTCGGAGTCATCGCCGAAACCGCCGACGCAGCCGGGGAAGTAGCGCGCGATCTCGTAGTGCTGAAGCTTCAGCTCGCCGGCGCGGCGGAAGTTGCCTGTGCCAAGGCCCTGCACGACGTCGTCGCGCGCATCCAACGCCGCGAGCAGTTCGACGACTCCGGGCATGAGACGGCCGGTCGTGATCTCATTCATCGCCGCGTGGAGATGCGGAATGTACGCATCGAGAAACCGCTCCCGCTCGGCGAGCAGTTGGTCCTCGGCGATGCCGTGGGCGCGCGCCGCGTCGGCGAAGATCGCGGCGTCGCTGCGGCCGGAGAACTCGATGCGGCCGAAGCCATCATCGATACCGTAGATGTCGCGGAACGCGCGCGTCATACCGATGCCGCCCGCTCCGCCGGTATACAACAGCGTGTTGTCGATATCCCAGAGGACGACGATTTGCATCAAGGAGATTCTAGAACCTGGAACCGAGAACCTAACACCTTGCTCACGCCTCTACTGGCTGGCCGGCCTTCTTCCAGGCGTCGGTGCCGCCATCGAGCGTGTAGAGCTGATCCGCGGGGAGGCCGGCGGCGGCGGCCATCTCGGCCGCGAGGGCGCTGCGCTGCCCGACGGCGCAGACGAAGAGAATCTTCTTGTCCTTCGGCAGCTCCTCGCGCCGCGCGAAGACGCTGTTGACGGGCAAAAGCGTCGCCGTCGGGATGTGGCCGGCCTGGTACTCGAACGGCTCGCGCACGTCGATAACGACCGTGCCGTCGTCCTTCACCATCTCGCTCGCTTCCGCCACGTCGACGCGGTAGAAGGGCTCGCGCTCGTCTTTGCTGGGCATCTCGGCTCCTTTTGTGTCGTTTCCGGATCCAGTGTCGCAAAGTGCCAGCGCCGGGGCAACGACGAGCGAACGAGCACCTCACCCCGGCCTTCGGCCCGCCCCTCTCCACGACGTGGAGAGGGGCTGCTCTGATCGAGCGGTGACCCAGACTCCGCGCCGTTTGGTCAGTGCGAGTTGACCCGGTGATGTTGCGGGGCTAGATTTTCGACTACCACTCACAAACCAATCACCAGTAACTAGTCTCCAGCACACCAGAGCGAGGTGCCCGATGGACTATCCGATCATCGCGAAGCCGCCGGTCGAGGCGTTCAAGGTGCGGCCGAACCTCGACGACTACGACAGGATCCGTTCCGCGTTCCACTACCCGGACGTGATCAACGAGCTAGACGGGCTGCCGGGCGCGGGGCTGAACATCGCGTACGAGTGCATCGACCGGCACCTGGCGCACGGCCGCGGCGACAAGCTGTGCTGGCTGTGGGAGGGCAAGGACGGGACGCAGGAGCGCTACACCTACGCCGACGCCGCGCGCATGTCGAACCAGTTCGCGAACGTCCTCGGCAAGCTCGGCATCGCGAAGGGCGACCGCGTCTTCTGCTTCATGGATCGCGTGCCCGAGCTGTACGCCGCAGTCTTCGGCACGCTGAAGGCCGGCTGCGTGACGGGCCCGCTGTTCTCGGCGTTCGGGTCCGATGCGGCGGGCGACCGCCTGGCGGACTCCGGCGCGAAGGTGCTCGTCACGTCACCCGATCAGCGTGCCAAAGTCGCCGCGATGAAACCGAACCTGCCCGAGCTGAAGCACGTCATCATGGTCGAACACGGCAAGCAGCCAGTGCTAGAGCCGGGCGAGCTGTCGTGGAACGCGCTTATGAAGGATGCGCCGGAGACGTACGACATCGTCCACACCTCGCCCGAAGACCCTGCGGTGATGCATTACACCTCCGGCACCACGGGCAAGTCGAAGGGCGCCGTACACGTGCACCAGGCGGTGCTCGGTCACTACGCCACCGGAAAGTACGTGCTCGATCTTCACCCCGATGACATCTACTGGTGTACCGCCGATCCCGGCTGGGTGACCGGCACGTCGTACGGCATGTTCGCGCCCCACTCGAACGGCGTAACATCCGTGATCTACGAAGGCGGGTTCTCTGCGAACAAGTGGTACGACGTCGTCCAGCGGCACAAGGTGACGGTCTGGTACACGGCGCCGACCGCGATCCGCCTGCTGATGAAGGCTGGCGACGAGATCCCGAAGAAGTATGACCTTTCGAGCCTGCGCTACACCATGTCCGTCGGCGAGCCGCTGAACCCGGAGGCGGTCGTCTGGTCGGAACGCGCGCTCGGACTGCCCTTCCACGATAACTGGTGGCAGACCGAAACCGGCTCGATCATGATCGCCAACTACCCGATCCTGCCGATCCGCCCCGGCAGCATGGGCAAGCCGATGCCCGGCATTGAGCCCGGGATCATCGATGACGAGGGCAACCTCAAGCCCTTCGGAGAAGAGGGCGACCTCGCCGTGCGGCCCGGCTGGCCTTCGATGTTCCGCACGTACTGGAACAACAAGTCGATGTACGACTCGAAGTTCAAGAACGGCTGGTACATCACCGGCGACCGTGGGCGCATGGACGCCGACGGCTACTTCTGGTTCGTCGGCCGCTCCGACGACGTGATTAACACGGCGGGCCATCTCGTCGGTCCATTCGAGGTGGAGAGCGCACTGATCGAGCATCCGGCCGTCGCCGAGGCAGGTGTGATCGGCAAGCCCGATCCGGTGGCGATGGAGATCGTCAAAGCCTTCGTGACGCTGAAGGACGGCTACGAGCCGTCGGACAAGCTGCGCGGCGAACTGCTGCAGTTCTGCCGCAAAAAGCTCGGCCCCGGCGTGGCGCCGCGCGAGATCGACTTCATCGACGTGCTGCCCAAGACGCGCTCCGGCAAGATCATGCGCCGCCTGCTGAAGTCCCGCGAACTCGGTTTGCCCGACGGCGACACGAGCACGTTGGAGGAGTAGTCCATGTACCCCCTCTTCGAGCGGCGAGGCGCTCACGGTCCGTTGCGCCCACATGGCGGAACGCGACGGTGTCAGGAGGCGTCCGGTTCCGGTGGAACGATAGCCTCGAGCATAGCAATCAGCGGCGGCAGATCCTCAGTCGCCGTGCGCCAGACGACATCTATCTGAACGTGAAGATAGTCATGCACGAGGCGGTGACGCATGCCGATGATCTGCGTCCACGGAACCTGTGGGTACGAGCCGCGTAGGGACTGGGTTGCGCGGCTCGCGGCCTCGCCCACGGTCTGGATCAAGTACGTGATCGCGAGCTGAAGGTCTACGTCCCCATCGAACTCGTCATAGGTGACACCGGCGATTCTGTCGCGAATACGGCGCGCGAACAGCAGCATGTCCAGGAGAACGGCTTCGTCAGGCTGCCGCATAAATGAGACGGGTCGAGTTCAGGATACTTCGGCGTCGAATCCAGTTCGGACTCTCCTCAATCGCGCGCCGCTCGACAAGGTCGACGCGGCGACCGATCAGGGCCTTGAGCTCTTCTTCCGCCGTCACGAGACTGAACAAGCTGAGTTTCGCGTCGAGCGCAAACACGACCAGGACATCAATATCGCTTTCAGCGTCGAAGTCGTCGCGCAGCACGGAGCCGAAGAGCTCGAATTGCGTGATTTTCCACTTCTGGCAGAACGCAGCGATCTGGTTCTGCGTGACGTGCAGTCGGGGAAGAATGTCGTCCATACGGGCACTATATCGGATTCACGATCCGGAGAATGGCGTCTCCGCCGCTTGTGACGCGCGCGGGTGCGATGCTACGCTGCGGCAACGGCTACGACCGGGACGAGTAGCGACAGTACACCGGCAACCAGAAAGGGCGCGGATGTTGCGAGCGCCCGCCGGAACGTCGTGAACACCACCCGCGAGCCGCATCCCGAATGGCGCGTGAGCGCTACTAGGCGATGGCGCTGGCCCCGTTAGAGGCCGAATCGAGGGTTCGCTGACGGCGGACTGAACTCGGGGTGGAACCACGGAGCGCGTCTCCCGTCCCTGTGCGGATGGTGACGCGTTTTTGTTACCCGAGGAGGAAGCCGATGGCCCTGGATCAGCTGAGCAAGGACGACCGCCTGTACCGCATGCGTCACTCCGCCGCGCACATCATGGCGGAGGCGGTGCTCGAGATTTTTCCCGAGGCGAAGTTCGCCATAGGCCCGCCGATCGACCACGGCTTCTACTACGACTTCGAGCTGGCGCGCGCGCTGACGCCCGAAGATCTGCCGGATATCGAAGCGCGCATGCGGAAGCGCATCGCGTCGGACATCGGCTTCGAGCACAGCACGATGACGAAAGCCGAGGCGCTGCGGCAGTTTGCCGGGCAGCCATTCAAGATCGAGCTGATCGAGGGTATCGCGGACGAGCAGGTGTCGCTGTACAAGCAGGGCGCGTTCCTCGATCTCTGCGAGGGGCCGCACGTCAACCGCACGACGGAGGTGCCGCCGTTCAAGCTGACCAGCGTGGCCGGCGCGTACTGGCGCGGGGACGAGAAACGCCCGATGTTGCAGCGCATCTACGGCGTCATGTTCGAGACGCAGGCCGAACTCGACGACTACCTCGCGCGCATGGAAGAGGCCGCGAAGCGCGATCATCGCAAGCTTGGGCGCGAGCTGGAGCTCTACATGACGAGCGACCTCGTCGGTTCGGGGCTGCCGCTCCTGCTTCCGAAAGGCGCCACGATCCGGCGGCTGCTGGAGGAGTACATGCTCACGCAGGAGCGGGAATCGGGCTATCAGCACGTGTACACACCGGACCTGGGCAAGGTCGAGCTGTACAAGACCAGCGGCCACTGGGAGCACTATCGGGACAGCATGTATCCGCCGATGCAGCTCGAGCACGAAGAGCTGGTGCTGACACCGATGAACTGCCCGCACCACGTGCTGATCTACCAGAACAAGCAGCACAGCTACCGCGAACTGCCGATCCGCATCGCCGAATTTGGCACGATGTACCGCTACGAAAAGTCGGGCGTCGTCGGCGGCCTCAGCCGCGTCCGCGCGATCAACCTCAACGACGCGCACATCTTCTGTACCCCCGATCACATCAAGTCCGAGTTCGCGGGTGTGATGCGACTGGTCGAGCGCGCGTACGCGACTCTCGGCATCACCGACTACTCGTACCGGCTCTCGCTCGGTGACAGGTCGAACACCGAGAAGTACGTGCAGAACGACGAGATGTGGGAGCTGGGCGAGCGCGTGCTTCGCGAGGCGATGCAAGAGTTGAACCTGCCGTTCTACGAAGCGCCGAACGAGGCCGCGTTCTACGGCCCCAAGCTCGATATCCAGCTCCGCGACGTACTGGGACGCGAGGAGACGATGTCGACGATTCAGGTGGACTTCCACCTGCCGAATCAGTTCGACCTCGCATACATTGGCGAAGACGGTGAGAAGCACCGCCCGGTCATACTCCATCGCGGCGTCATCGGCGCTACGGAGCGGATGATGGCGTACCTGATCGAGCTGTACGCGGGGGCCTTCCCGACGTGGCTGGCGCCGGTGCAGGCGATGGTGATCCCCATCGCCGACCGTCACGCCGACTACGCGCACGAGGTGCTGACGAGCTTGCGCACGGCCGGCCTACGCGCGGAGGTCGACGCCCGCAGCGAGCGGATGAACGCAAAGATCCGTGACGCGCAGTTGCAGAAGGTCCCGTACATGCTCGTCGTCGGCGACCGCGAGGCGGAGTCGCAGGCCGTCGCCGTGCGCACGCGCGCGGGCGAAGACCTCAAGTCGATGCCCGTGTTCCAGTTCATCGATCGCCTCAATGACGAGATCACGACAGCGATGGAGCCTGAGGAGGCGGGACCGGATCTTGGTCGTTAGAGGTTGGATGTTGGAAGTTGGAGGAAGAGCGCCGTGAGCCGGCGCGCTATCGGCGGCGGACGGGTCTCGCGATCGTTGCGGCCGGCGCGGCTGGCCGGACGCGCGGTCGTGCGCTGGGCGGGCACGTACGCGTCGTGGGGCGAGCGGCGCACGCGCAAGTGCGAACAGTTCGTGATGCGGACGGCGGAGGATGTCACCCGCACGATGGGCGACATGAAGGGCGCCGTCATGAAGTTCGGCCAGATCCTCTCGCTGATGAGCGGGATGGTGCCCGACGAGATGGCTGCGCAGCTCGCGACGCTGCAATCGGACGCGCCGCCGATGGCCTTTCAGCTGGTCAAAGAAGTGTTCGAGCGCGAGTTCGGACGCCCGCCATCGAAGGTATTTCGCCGATTCGAGCACGAGCCATTCGCCGCGGCATCGATCGGCCAAGTGCACCGCGCGACGCTGCACGATGGCACTCGCGTTGCCGTTAAGGTGCAGTATCCGGGCGTGCGCGAAGCGATCGGCCACGACCTGGCGAATGTCGGCATGCTGATCAGCATGGCGGGCGCGGTCTCGCGCGGCCTCGATGCCGGACCGATCGTCCGCGACCTAAAGGAGGGCATCCTTGGCGAGCTCGATTACCTGCGCGAGGCAGCCTCGCAGCAGCGCTTCCACGACGAGTTCTCGGGGCACGCCTTCATCCGCATCCCGCGCGTGCACCACGAGCTGACGACCGAGCGCGTGCTCGTGCAGGAGTACGTCGACGGCAGGCCGTTCGCGTCGGCAGCCAGCATGCTCGAAGCGGACAAACAACGCATCGCGGAGATCATCTTCCGCTACGCATTCGGATCGATCTATCGGCACCACCTGTTCAACGGCGACCCGCACCCCGGCAACTA
>CAYWOO010000167.1:0-17418 GCA_964458665.1 uncultured Dehalococcoidia bacterium | reverse complement strand
CTATAGGCGAAGACGACGCGCGCCACGCGCTCGCGCCGGCGGAGCGATTCGAGCCCGGCCTCGGGGACGATGGGAATGCCTTCGGGATAAAGCCGCCCGGCCAGCGCCGGCGGATAGCGCCGCCCGGCGATACCCGGAATTTGGGCCGCAGTGAAGGCGACGACTTCGCTCGCAGGGTCGTCGCGGTAAACGAGATTGAAGTTGTGGAAGTCGCGCCCTGCCGCGCCGAGGATGACGGTGCGGACGCGGTTCACCGCGGTCCCCAGCGGCGCAATCCGAGCGCCGGGCGATGGACGTAGACCATCTTTTCGGGACCCAGTTCGTCGGCGAAGCGGAAGGGGTCGGTCATCGGTGTCCCGCGCTCTCAGTTCGCGCGTTCCAGCGCGGCGATGGCGGCGCCGAGAAAGCGCATCGTCTCGCCGCCGGTCACGCAGCGGTGGTCGAAGGTGAGCGAGAGCGGCAGCATGCGGCGCACGACAACGACGCCGGCGCGCGCCACCGCGGCGGGCGCGATGCGTCCGGCGCCGAGGATCGCCACCTGCGGCAGCAAGACGGCAAGCGCGGCGTGGCGACCGCCCAGCATGCCGAAGTTCGAAAGCGTGATGGTCTGGCCGCGCAGCTCGGCCAACGGCACGGCGCGGGCGCGAACATCGGCCTTGAGCCTTTCCAGCGCGGCGCGCAGATCGGCATCATCGCGCCGGGCAACGTCGCGCAATACCGGCACGAACAGTCCCTCGGCGGTATCGACGGCAAGCCCGAGGTCGATCCGTTCATGCAGGGTGCGCGCCATAGCACGGCTGTCGTACCAGGCGTTAAGGGCCGGCGCGGCGGCGCAGCCGGCGACCACGGCGCGGATGAGGCGCAGCGTCGGGTCGGCGTCCGGCGGCCAGGATTCGACGTCGGCCTCGTCGGTAACGGTGGCCGGCACCACTTCGGCCCCCGAGCGCGCCATGTTCTGCGCCATCGCTCGGCGCACGCCGGATAGCGGTTCGCCGCCCGGCACGGACGCGCCAGCCGCAGCGCGCTCGACATCGGCGACGACGATTGCCCCGTTCGGACCGCTGCCAGCCAGGCGCGTCAGGTCGACGCCCCGCGCCTTGGCGAGCTGGCGCACGGCTGGTGCCGCCTTGACCGCGGCCGGCGGAGCGGGCGCGGGGCCGAGTTCGCCCACCACCGTGCCGGTATCGGGATGGACGCCGTCCTCATATTCGACCAGCGGCGCGCCGACCTTGATCCGCGCGCCTGGCGCGGCGCACAACCTCGCGATGCGCCCGGCCCGCGGTGCCGGTATCTCGACCACGGCCTTTTCGGTCTCGACCGACACCATGGGCTGGTCGGCGACCACGTGATCGCCGGCCGAAACCAGCCAGGCGACGATTTCGGCCTCTTGCAGGCCCTCGCCGAGATCGGGCAGGGAAAAGATGCGGGCTGGCGCGCTCATGCGTAGGCCAAAGCCCGCCGCAGCGCCGCGGCGATCCGCGCCGCACCGGGCAGGTAGTGCGACTCGAGCCGCGGATAGGGCATGACGACGTCCCAGCCGGCGACCCGCTCGATGGGCGCCAGCAGCGAGGTCAGCGCCCGCTCGGCGAGGCGCGCCGCGATCTCGGCCCCGACGCCGCCGCTGAGCGGCGCTTCCTGGGCGATCACGCAGCGCCCGGTCTTGGCGACCGAGGCGACGAGGGTCTCGCTGTCGAGCGGCTTGAGCGTGGCGACGTCGATCACTTCGATCTCGGCGCCCGCGCCGGCCAGCGCCGCGGCGGCGGCCATGGCCTCGGGCACCATCGTCCCCCAGGCGACCAGCGTCGCGTCCTTGCCGGGGCGAAGAATGAAGGCATGATCGAGCGCCAGCGCCTGGCCGTTGTCGGTCACGTCTTCCGTGATCGCGCGGTAGAGCTTGGTCGGCTCGAGGAACACAACCGGGTCGGGATCGCGGATCGCCGCCAGCAGCAGACCATAGGCCCGCGCCGGCGAGGCCGGGATGACGACGCGAAGCCCGGGGATGTGGGCGAACATCGCCTCGGGGCTCTCGGAATGGTGCTCGATGGCGCGAATTCCCCCGGCGCAGGGCGAGCGCAACACCAGCGGGCAGGTCAGCCGGCCGCGCGTGCGGGTGCGCAGCCGCGAAGCGTGGTTGGCGAGCTGGTCGATGGCCGGATAGATGAAGCCGGTAAACTGAATCTCGGCCACCGGGCGGAAGCCCTGCGCCGCGAGACCGACCGAGACCCCGGCGATCAACCCCTCGGCCAGCGGCGCGTCGCGCACCCGCGCCTCGCCGAAGCGCGCGAGCAGGCCGTCGGTGGCGCGAAACACGCCGCCGTCCCGCCCCACGTCCTCGCCCAGCACCAGGACCGTCGGGTCGTCGGTCATGGCGCGGGCCAGCGCCAGGTTGATCGCCTGGACCAAGTTGATCGCGCTCATCGCGCGACCGCCGTTTCGCCACCGAGCGCGGCCGCGCGCTGCGCCGCCAAGTCGGCCGGCAGCGCGGCAAAGGTGTGGTCGAACATCGTCGCCGGGTCAGGTGGCGGGGTGGCCAGATAAGCGGCAGCGGCGGCCTCGACGTCGGCGGCGCAGTCGTGCAGCAGCTTCTCCTCGTTCGCCTTGGTCCACGAATTCACCGCCGTCAAATATCGGCGCAGGCGCAACAACGGCTCCTCGGACCAGTGCGGGCTGACCTCGGCGTCGTCGCGGTAACGGCTGGCGTCGTCGGCGGTGGTGTGGTCGCCGAGGCGATAGGTCAGCGCCTCGATCAGGCTGGCGCCCTCGCCCCGCCGCGCCCGGGCCAGCGCCGCCGCGACCGCGGCGCGCACCGCCAGCACGTCGTTGCCGTCGACCTGCTCGCCAGGGATGCCGGCCGCGATCGCCTTCTGGGCCAAGGTCCCGGCGGCGGTCTGGCGGGCAACCGGCACCGAGATCGCCCAGCGATTGTTGGCCACCACGAATACCACCGGCAGGCGCCATACCCCCGCAAGGTTGAGCGCCTCGTACACGTCGCCCTTGGAGGTGGCGCCGTCGCCGAAGATGCAGAGCGCGGCGCGCGCCTCCCCGCGCAGTTGGAAGGCCAGCGCCGCGCCGGCTGCGTGGGGCGCGTGGCTGCCCACCGGCACCGCCACCGGGAAGTCATGGCGCGGCCCGGCGAAGTCGTTGCCCCGCTCGTCCCCGCCCCAGAACAGGAACATCTCGAGCAGACTGACGCCGCGCCAGAGCTGAGCGCCATGTTCGCGGAACGAGGGCACCAGGACGTCGTCGGCCGCCATCGCCGCGGCGGCGCCGACCGCCACCGCCTCCTGCCCCAGCGCCGAGGCATAAGTGCCGAGCCGGCCGGTGCGCTGGAGCGCGATCGCCTTGGCGTCGAAAGCGCGCGCCAGCACCATGCCGCGGTAGAGGCGCTTGATCTCCTCGCCGTCGCGGGCGAAATCGGGCAACGGCCCCAGCGCGCGGCCCTGCGGGTCGAGGACACGCGTGTGCGCGATCTCGAACCGGGCAACGACGGTCATGGCGTCGCCGGCGGCAGGGGCGTGTGAATAGCCTCCCACGGCATTCCGCGTTGAACTCCCGATTCGGGCGGCGGCCGCGATACCGGCGGCGCCGGCACGCCCGATAGTCTGGATGCCCGCCGGGAACACGCCCTTGATATGGATCAATGCGGTAGCGGCAAAATACGCGACTCTTCCTTCGCTTGGCCGTTGGATGACCAACGCTAAACAGGAGTGATTCCGATGAAAGCCCGCGACATCATGACCAAGAGCGTGCGAACGGTCGATCCGATGACGCCCGTTCGCAAGATCGCGCAACTGATGATCTCGCGCCGCATCAGCGCGGTCCCGGTGGTTGACAAGAAACGCCGCGTTCTCGGCATTGTCAGCGAGGGCGACCTCTTGCGGCGAACCGAGGCCGGCACGGAGCGCCGCCGCTCCTGGTGGTCGGGCTTTTTCGAGGAATCTGGAACGGGGGCCCGCGACTACACCAAGAGCCATGGCGCCCATGCTCGCGACGTGATGTCGCGCTCGGTGGTCGCGGTCAAATCCACGACCGACGTGGCCGCCATCGCCGATCTGATGGAGCAGTTGACGATCAAGCGCGTGCCGGTGGTGGACGGCGGCAAGCTTGTGGGCATCGTGAGCCGGCGCGACCTGTTGCGGGCGGTGGGCCGCGCCAAGCCGGCCGGGCGAGTCAAGATCAGCGACGCCGACCTGCACAAGCGCCTCAAGGAAAAGTTCGATGCGCAATCCTGGGCGGCATCGACGTTCATCAACTTCGTGGTCAACAAGGGAAAGGTGGAGCTGTTTGGCGTCGTCGAGACGGGCGATCAGCGCGACGCGGCGATGGTGCTGGCGGAAACCACGCCGGGCGTTCGCTCGGTCAAGGACAAACTGATGGCCGGCCCGCTCAGATTTTACGGTATGTGACCGGGCCGCTGCATGGCTTTGATCCGATTCAATCTGCGCTGCTGAGTAGCTAGGGCACTAGCCGGTCGCGCCGACGTCGAAAGGAGTGGCTGCATGGCCTACAAGCAGGTGCTGTTCCGTTCGGCCGCGCGGGAAAAGATCCTGCGCGGCGCCACCATGCTCGTTGACGCGGTGCGCGTGACGTTGGGCCCGAAGTCCAAGTCGGTCCTCATGCAGAAAAAATGGGGAGCGCCGATCGTGTGCAACGACGGCGTCACCATCGCCAAGGAATTCGAGCTCAAGGATCCGGTGGAGAACCTGGGCGCGCAGGTGCTGCGGCAGGCGGCGGAAAGGACCGGCGACGTCGTCGGCGACGGCACCAGCACGGCCACGATCTTGGCGCACGCCATCTTCGCCGACGGCGTGCGCAACGTGGTCGCCGGCGCCAGCGCGATCGACCTCAAGCGGGGGTTGGATCGCGCCGCCAAGATCGCCATCGAGGCGCTGCGCGCCATGTCCCGCCCGGTCGCGACCCGCAAGGAGAAGGCGCAAGTGGCGACGATCTCGGCGCACAACGACCCGACGATCGGCGAACTCGTCGCCGAGGCGATGGAGAAGGTGGGCGGCGAGGGCGTGATCACGGTCGAGGAATCGAAAACCACGGAGACCAGCCTCGACATCGTCGAGGGCATGCAGTTCGACCGCGGCTTTCTCTCGCCCTACTTCGTCACCGATGCGGACAAGATGGAAGCGGTCCTCGAGGATCCCTTCGTGCTGCTTTCCGACCGCAAGCTCGGCGCGCTCAAGGACCTGATCGTTCTTCTCGACCAGGTCGTCAAGTCGGCGCGCCCGATCCTCGTCGTCGCCGAGGACGTCGAGGGCGAGGCGCTGGCCACCCTGATCGTCAACCGCATCCGCGGCGTGCTCAAGAGCTGCGCCGTCAAGGCTCCGGGTTACGGCGATCGCCGCAAGGCCATGCTTCAGGACATGGCCGTGCTGACCGGCGGCATGGTGATCGCGGAGGAACTGGGCCTGAAACTCGAAAGCGTGGAACTGGCGCAACTGGGGCGCACGAAGCGCGTCGTCGTCAACAAGGATAGCACGACGATCATCGGTGGCGCCGGCGATCGCGCCCAGATCCAGGGCCGTATCCAGCAGATACGCCGCGAAATCGACGACACCACCAGCGACTACGACCGCGAGAAGCTGCAGGAACGCCTCGCCAAGCTCGCCGGCGGCGTGGCGGTCATCCGCGTCGGCGCGCCGTCCGAAGCCGAGATGAAATCGAAGAAGGAAGCGCTCGACGACGCGATCAGCGCCACCAAGGCGGCGGTCGCCGAGGGCATCGTACCCGGCGGCGGGCTGGCCCTGCTCCGCTGCGTCGACGCCGTCGCCCGCGAGGAAGCGAAGTGCGAGGGTGACGAGAGGACGGGGGTGCAGATCCTCAAGCGGGCGCTGGAAGTTCCGGCGCGCCAGATCGCCGAGAATTCGGCGGTGGATGGCGGCGTGGTCGTCGCGCGCATGATGGGCGGCCAGGGAAATTTCGGCTTCGACGCCGCGCGCAAGGAATATGTGGACCTGGTCGAGGCCGGCATCGTCGATCCCACCAAGGTGCTGCGCATCGCGCTGGAAAACGCCGTGTCGGTGGCGAGCCTCCTGCTGCTCACCGAGGCCACGATGACCGAGGTTCCCGAAGAGAAGAAGTCGCACGTCGCCGAAATGGAACCGACAATGTAGGCAAGGGTCCCGGCCTTGACCAGGGAAAACCGGCCGGTGGCGCGCTAGCGCCGGCGTTCAGGTTCGACGACGTGGTGCTTGCCGACGGGGGTCACGGTGGACGCCTGCGGCCCTTTTTCGCTCTCGCCTTCCTGGGCGACAAACCGCACCTCGTCGCCGACGTTCAGTCGGTTGAAATCGCCGTCGGTGACGCTGTTGGCGTGAAAATAAATGTCCTGGCCATCCGACGCCTCGATGAGGCCGTAACTCTCCCCGGAGAAAAGCAGCTTGACCCGGCCATGCGGCGCGGCCTCGTGCGATTTCACGTCGCCGCGCGCGCGCCGCACGTAGTCCTCGATCTGGCGCCCCGCGGCGTTGAACGCATCGCGGATCGCCACCCCCATGTCCTCGCGGGCGTGGGTCCAGACCGGGGTCGCGATTGACGACGATCGTATGGCCCGGAACGGTCACGTTGATGCGCAGGCGAAACAGATTCCCCTTGTGGCGCCGGTGCTGCGGCTCCTCGACGACGACGTGGCAACTCGTGATGCGGTCGTGAAACTGCTCCAGGTGCGCCGCTTGCCGCCGAATGCGCGCTTCGATGGCGTCGGACGGGGCGATGCCCTTGAAGGTGATTTGCAAGGGAAGCTGCATGGGATCCCATGGTGCTGGCGTCACGGAGACGACTGATTAAAGCATGACTTGCCCGTGGTGAAACTTGTTGATCCAGATCAATGCGGGAAGGAAGTCTATCCCCGGCCACGAGACCAGGCGGGACGAGTCTTGATTGGGATCAAGGCCCCATCGCCCAGGTGCGGACTTATATGCCGTACGGGAGGGAGTTGCGCCGAACAGCACCGGAAGGGCAGGGCCATGCCGTGGGACAAGATCGGAAAACCGGCGGCCGGCAAGGGTACGCTTCCCAATCTGCGGAGTTATTCCGAAGCCTATGCTTCCTTCACCTGGGAGGCCGCGCGGCGGGAACTGGACGGTCTTCCCGGCGGCGCGCTCAACATCGCCTATGAAGCCGTGGATCGCCACCTCGCGCACGGCCATGGCGGCCGGCTGGCGCTGCGCTGGCTTGGCAAAGACAACACAAGCCGCGATTTTACCTATGGCGAACTTGCGCGGCTGACGAACCGCTTCGCCAATGTTCTGATGGGTCTGGGAATCGGCAAGGGCGACCGAGTGTTCGCGCTTGCGGGCCGGATTCCCGAACTTTACGTCGCCGCCCTTGGCACGCTCAAGAACGGCAGCGTGTTTTCCCCCCTTTTCTCGGCCTTCGGCCCGGAGCCGGTGCGTTCACGAATGGAGCTGGGCGATGCACGGGCGCTTGTCACCACCGAAGCGCTGTACCGAAAGAAGGTGATGGCGTGGCGGAACGAACTGCCGCAGCTCAAGCACGTTCTATTGGCCGACGCCGATGAGGGCTCCCTGCCGCCAGGGGCCTTGTCGCTCGCCGCGGCGATGAACCGCGCCTCGGATAACTTTGAAATCGTGCCCACGCGGCCGGACGACATGGCCCTTGTCCACTTCACGAGCGGCACGACCGGCCGCCCGAAGGGCGCCGTGCACGTACACGAGGCCGTCGCCGCGCACCACATCACGGGCAAGCTGGCGCTCGATATCCACCCCGAGGACCGCGTCTGGTGCACCGCCGATCCGGGCTGGGTGACCGGCATGTCCTATGGAATCATCGCGCCGCTCACCAACGGGGCGACATTGATCGTCGACGAGGCCGAATTCGACGCCGAGCGGTGGTACCGCACGTTGCAAAACGAGCGCGTCACCGTCTGGTACACCGCCCCCACCGCGATCCGCATGTTGATGAAAGCCGGCACCGAAATCGCGCGCCGATACGATCTTCGCCATTTGCGCTTCCTGGCGAGCGTCGGCGAGCCGCTGAACCCGGAAGCCGTTGTCTGGAGCGCCGAGGCGTTCGGCCGCCCCTTCCATGACAATTGGTGGCAGACCGAGACCGGCGGAATCATGATCGCGAATTTTTCCAGCATGGACATCAAGCCGGGTTCCATGGCCCGGCCCGTGCCTGGGGTGGAAGCGGCGATCGTCGAGCGTGGAAAGGACGGCGTGGCCGCCATGGAAACGCCGATGAAGGTCGGCGAGCTGGCCCTGCGTCCCGGCTGGCCCTCGATGTTTCGCGGTTATTTGCACGAGGACGAGCGCTACCGCAAATGCTTCGGCGGCGGCTGGTACCTGACCGGCGACCTCGCGATGCGCGACGCGGACGGTTATTTTTGGTTTGTCGGCCGCGCCGACGACGTCATCAAGTCCGCCGGGCACCTGATCGGCCCCTTCGAGGTCGAAAGCGCCTTGATGGAGCACCCGGCGGTCGCCGAAGTAGGCGTCATCGGCAAGCCCGATCCGGTCGCGGGCGAGACGGTCAAGGCCTTCGTGGCGCTCAAGGCCGGCTACGAGCCCAGCGAGTCCTTGCGCAAGGCGCTATTGGGCCACGCCCGTCAGCGGCTGGGCGCGGCGGTGGCGCCCAAGGACATCGACTTCCGCGCCAATCTGCCCAAGACCCGGAGCGGCAAGATCATGCGCCGCCTGCTCAAGGCGCGCGAGCTGGGATTGGCGGAAGGCGACTTGTCCACGCTCGAAAGCGACGAAAAATGACCGACACCGCGCTCAAACCGCATTTAACGCGTACCCATCTCTTGGAGCTGATGCGCCAGATGCAACGGATCCGGCGTTTCGAGGAGAAGTGCGTCGAGCTCTACCAGAGCGAGAAGATCCGCGGTTTTCTGCATGTCTATATCGGCGAAGAGGCCGTCGCCGTCGGCGTCATGCAGGCGCTCGCGCCCAACGACGCGATCGTGGCCACCTACCGCGAGCACGGTCACGCCATCGCGCGCGGCCTGCCCATGACGGCCATCATGGCGGAGATGTACGGCAAGCGCGAAGGTTGCAGCCGCGGCCGCGGCGGCTCGATGCATATCTTCGACGCGGCAACCCGTTTCTACGGCGGCAACGCCATCGTCGGCGGCGGCCTGCCGCTCGCCGTCGGATTGGCGCTTGCCGACAAGATGCGGAAGCGGCCGAACGCCACCGTCTGTTTCTTCGGCGAAGGCGCCGTGGCGGAGGGCGAATTCCACGAAAGCCTGAACTTGGCGGCGCTGTGGAAGCTGCCGGTGCTGTTCGTCTGCGAAAACAACCTCTATGCCATGGGCACGGCGCTGAGCTTGTCCGAGTCGGAACCCGACATCCACCGCAAGGCCGAAAGCTACCGCGTCCCCTCGACGGCGGTCGACGGCATGGACGTGGTCGCGGTCGAGACGGCGGCACGGCACGCCGTAGCCGCCCTACGCGCCGGGGATGGCCCGCAGTTCCTGGAGTGCCGCACCTACCGGTTCCGTGCCCATTCGATGTTCGATGCCGAACTCTACCGCGACAAGGCCGAGGTCGAGGAGTGGAAGCGGCGTGGGCCGATCCGGCGCTTCGAAACATGGCTGCGCGAGAACGACCTCCTTCATGACGCCGACCTGCAGAGGATCGAGACCGAGGTGGCCGCCGAGGTCGAGGCTGCGGTGGCCTTCGCCGAGGGCGGAACCTGGGAACCGGTCGAGGAGCTCACGAGTCACATCTACGCCGAGCGGTCGCCATGAGCGAAGGCGCCATGCCCAACACGACGATGACCACCTACCGCGAAGCCGTGCGCGCGGGCATACGCGAGGCATTGCTCACGGACGACCGTACGTTTCTCATGGGCGAAGACGTCGGCCGCTATGGCGGCTGCTATGCGGTCAGCAAGGGCCTGCTCGCCGAGTTCGGGCCGGAGCGCATCCGCGACACGCCATTGTCCGAATCGGCCTTCGTCGGCGCCGGCATCGGCGCGGCGCTCAATGGCATGCGGCCGATCGTCGAGATCATGACGGTGAATTTCAGCCTTTTGGCGCTCGACCAGATCGTCAACAACGCCGCCACGCTTCTCCACATGTCGGGAGGGCAGTTCAACGTACCCGTGGTGATCCGCATGGCAACCGGCGCCGGCCGCCAGCTCGCCGCCCAGCATTCGCACAGCTTCGAGGGCTGGTACGCGCATATCCCGGGGATCAAGGTGCTGGCGCCGGCGACGCTCGAGGACGCGCGCGGCATGCTGGCGACGGCGCTGCGCGATCCCAACCCGGTGCTGATCTTCGAGCATGTGATGCTGTACAACATGCAGGGCGAGATGGCGGCGGACGCCGGCGCGGTCGATATAGACAAGGCGGCCATTCGTCGGCCCGGCCGCGACGTTACCCTTATCGCTTATGGCGGCACGCTGCACAAGACGCTGACCGCGGCCGAAACGCTCGCCCGGGAAGGCATCGAGGCGGAGGTGATCGACCTGCGCAGCCTGCGCCCGCTTGACACCGCGACCTTCGTGGCGTCGGTGAACCGCACCCGCCGGGCCGTCGTCGTCGACGAAGGCTGGAAGACGGGGAGCCTGTCGGCCGAGATCGTGGCGCAAATCATCGAGCACGCATTCTGGAGTCTCGACGCGCCGGTCGGCCGCGTTTGCACCGCCGGGGTGCCGATTCCCTATCCGCGCCACCTCGAACAGGCGGCATTGCCGCAGCCGGAGACCATAGCGGCGGCGGCGCGGGCGACGCTGGGGCGCTGATGGGCGAATTCCGCATGCCCTCGCTCGGCGCCGACATGGAGACCGGCACGCTGGTCGAATGGCTGAAGAAGCCTGGCGACATGGTCAAGCACGGCGACATCATCGCGGTCGTCGAGACGCAAAAGGGCGCCATCGAGATCGAGGTCTTCGACAACGGCACGATCGATCGCCTGCTCGTCCAACCTGGCGCCAAGGTTCCCATCGGCACCGCGCTCGCCTTCATTCATACGACGGGCGCTGCTACCTCACCGGTTGCCCCGCCGCCAACCCGCGCCGCCGTTCCACCACCCATTGCCGCCGCGGCTACACCCCTGCAACCCATCGCCCCGCCGCCGTCGCGGCCGCCTGATCACCTGGCGCGTGCCTCGCCGGCGGCGCGCAAGCTTGCCGCCGAGCGCGGCATAGCGTTGGCCGCGATCAAGGGCACGGGTCCCGTTGGTACGGTCATCAGCACGGACATCGAGCAGTTACGGGTGGCGCATCCGGACGCCGGGCCGGCGATTCGGCATGGCATCGATCCCGCGGAGATGCGCAAGGCCATCGCCGCCGCCATGGCGCGCTCGAAACGGGAAATCCCACATTACTATCTCAGCCACACGTTGGACCTGAGCCCGGCGCTCGATTGGCTGCAATCGGTCAACGCCAAGCGTGAGCCGCCACAGCGGCTGCTGATTTCCGTGCTGCTGCTCAAGGCGCTGGCGATGGCGCTGGAGGATTTCCCGGAGTTCAACGGCTTCTACGAGGCAGGCGCCTACCGCCCCAGCGCGGAGATTCATGTGGGCGCCGCCGTCGCCATCCGGGGCGGCGGGCTGGTGGCGCCGGCGATTCGCAACACCAACCGAAAAACCCTCGACGAGTTGATGGCGGCATTGCGCGACCTCGTCGCCCGCACCCGCGCCGGACGCTTGCGGGGTTCGGAACTGTTCGAGCCCACCATCACCGTGTCAAGCCTGGGCGAGCGCGGCGTCGACAGCCTATGGGGGGTGATCTATCCGCCGCAGGTGACCATCATTGGCTTCGGGACGCCCGTGGCGCGGCCGTGGGCGGTTGGCACGCATGTCGAAGTCAGGCCCACGGTGACGGCGACGCTGGCGGCGGATCACCGCGTCAGCGACGGCCATCGCGGGGCCCTGTTGCTGCTTCAAATCGAGCGGCGCTTGCAACAGCCGGAGGCGCTGTGACCCGGGACGAAATCCGCCAAGCCATCATCGACGAGCTGAGCAACATCGCGCCCGAAACCGATCCGGGCTCGATCGCCCCGGATGCCGATGTCCGCGATGCTCTCGACATCGACTCCATGGACTTCCTCAATTTCGTGATCGCGCTCCACCAGCGCCTGCACCTGGATATCCCGGAGGCCGACTACCCGCTGCTGCGCACCATTGGCGGCGGAACCGACTATCTCGCGGCCAAGTTGGGCGCCCGGGGCGCATGAGGGCCTTGGCGGTAAGCGAAGGGCGCGGCCATTCGAACCCCGTGGACATGCTCGGCGGATGCCTGTGAGATGCCCAGGCGGGTAGAGTACGCTTGCGCGACGCCACGCGGGTCGGCTTTGAGGCTGCACCGCGGATCGCTCGCCAGTCCGTGATCCGATCGTAGAGGCGACGGAAAAAACTTGTCGCGGGTAGAATTGGCGGAGGGAGAAGAGCCGCGCTCGAACTTTCTCCGCGTCGGCGTCAACGAATAGCGAACGTTTGTAATCAGTTATGGCCTAGCGAACGGATCCTGAATCCAACTCAGCCCACACGCGGACGGAGCTCGGGATGGACGATCCGACCCCGCACCCGACAGCTCGGAGGACAGGTGCCTTGTTCAAGAGCTTCCAGCCCAAAGACGATAGCGGGACGACGCCGCAAGGTGGCGGGCGCAACGCCGAGCGGGACTTGCACGGCGAGAAATGCACCAACGACAAGCACGCCTCGACCACCGATCCCGAAGCCAGGTTGTTCCGCAAGGTGGCGGGCAAGGAAGCCAAGCTGTGCTTCCTGGGCCGTCTGACAACCGAGAACCGTCATGGCCTGATCGTCGAGATCGGGCTGACGGAGGCGACCGGCACGGCCGAGCCGGAGGCCGCGCTGGCGATGATCGGCGACACCGCGAGGAAGGGCGCGACGGTGGGCGCGGACAAGCTCCACGACCAGGCCGGATTCGTCGCCGGTTGCCGCGCCCTGGTCGCGTGGTTGTTTACCCTCACCGCCGACGCCTACAACCTGATGCGTATCCCAATGTTGCTGGCGGCGGCATGAGTCTGCGCGGAGCAGTGATAATGACCTCGCCAAGCACGCCATCCGCCGACAAAACCGAGCCGTTGACCTCGTCCAACCTCGATCCCGGTCAACAACCAGTCCCCAATCCGTTCCCGAAACCAGATTCTTTAGCATCCTGCTAGTCCCTCATTCCCAGTCCTCGCGTGTCCAGCGCACGCGCAGCCGGTATTCTTCCTGCTCATAATGGAAATCGAGCGTTCCGCGAAGCGTCCCTGCAAGCGGGGCGGATGCCGCAAGCCGCGCTGCTTCATAGAAACTGCCCAACAGACCCGCCGTCGATGGCGGCGTCACCCTGATCTATTTCGGAGAAGCGATCGGCCAAGGCGGCGGGCCACGCCTTGACTCAGATCAAGGCCGTCTTCACGCGCTGTATCAAAGTTGCGATTGTGTTGCTGGCGGCGCGGTTCGGCCGGTGCGGCCCAGCGCATTGCTTTCGGCCAAACGGCAGGGTTGGCTGGAAAGGGTTCCATGACGGTCATGGCGCGAGGCGCGGCGGCAACGCAGGGGCGTGGTATGGCGCTCGATAATGTGGTTGTCTTCGCCTTGAACTCGACTCGCCTTTTGGGCGAGCGGATTGCCGCCCAGCTTGGAGCGACGCTCGCTGGGCACGAGGAGCGCGACTTCGAGGACGGCGAGCACAAGACCCGCCCGCTGGTCAACGTGCGCGGCAGGGACACGTTTGTGATTCAGTCGCTCTACGGCGATGGCAAACTGAGCGTCAACGACAAGCTGTGCCGGTTGCTGTTCTTCATCGGCGCCCTGCGCGATGCCTCGGCGGGGAGCGTCACGGCCGTCGTCCCGTATCTCTGCTACGCGCGCAAGGACAGCAAGACCAAGGCACGCGACCCGGTGACGACCCGTTATGTTGCCGCGCTGTTCGAGGCGGTCGGCACCAGCCGCGTGGTGACCCTCGACGTGCACAATCTGGCCGCCTTCCACAACGCCTTCCGTTGCCCGACCGACCATCTGGAGGCACAGAGTCTGTTCGTCGAGTATTTCGCCCGCCGGCTGCGCGACGAGGAGGTGGTGGTGATCTCGCCGGACGTGGGCGGCACCAAACGGGCGGAAGCGTTCCGCCGCGCCCTGGGGCAGGCGCTGGGGCGGTCGGTCACCGCCGGATTCATGGAAAAGCGGCGGAGTTGGGGTGTGGTCAGCGGCGAATCTCTGTTCGCCGAGGTTGGCGATCGCACGGCGATCATCATCGACGACCTCATCAGCACCGGGACGACTATCCTCCGCGCCGCCAATGCCGCCCGGAAGCGGGGCGCCCGCAAGGTGTACGCCGCCGCCACCCATGGCCTTTTCGTCGAGGGCGCCGAGGCGGTCGTGGCCGATCCCGCCTTGGAGAGGATACTGGTCGCCGACAGCGTGCCTCCGTTCCGGCTGGCGCCGGACCTGGTCCGGGCGAGACTGGAAGTGCTCGACACCGCCCCGCTGATTGCCGAGGCGATCCGGCGGATTTGCACCCACGGTTCGATCGTCGACCTATTGGGAACCGAAGGATAGCGGTTCAGGCCGGGCGAAGAGCGGGATATAGCCCTGCGCCAGCTTCAGGTATGACCGCGTTCGATCGCGCCACTTGTCGGGCTCGCGGATGTCCGGCTCGTCCAGGTGGGCGATGGTGATCCGCGCGCGCAAGAACGCGCGGTGACACTTGTAGAAGGCGATAAGGTCGCGCGGCGGCCGGTCGCCGCTCGCCTCGCTGTACGCTTGAAACAACCAGGGGCCGATCAGCATGGCGCCATCGCGCTCGCATTCCATGGCGAGGTAGGCGAGTTCGTCGGCCGGATCGACGATTCGGAGAGCCCGGTTGAATTCGAGGCAGTCGGTAACAACGGGGTCGGGCCCGAGATAAACGTGCTCCGGCCTGAGGTCACCGTGTCCCTCCACGATCCGTTCCTCGCGGACGCGCCGGTCGAGGCGGGCGCCATGCGCTTTTAGGTAGCGACGCAAAGCCGCGGCGATCTCGCGCACGGGCAGTGCCGGAAGGGAATATTTCCGCCGCAAGAGCGTGCGCCGTGTGAGGCCGATGTCGTCAGCGACTCCCCCGCGGTAGGCCTCGGGGGTGAGGTCCATCCTCGGCGCGCGGCGATAGAAGGCGGCGAGTTTCGCGCCGAGGCGGCGAATGTCGCTCTGCGCCACCGCGTTCGCCCGGATTGCCTGGTCCAGTACGCGATCGGCGCCGAGGCGGCGCATTTTCACCAGCCAGTCAACCGGGTGCCCGCCGCCCAGGCAAAGCCGGCCCGACGCGTCAAGCCCGAGCGGCACGGTCTCAAGGTAATCCTCGGGTGCAAGCCGTCGGTTGAGCCTTATCTCCTCCTCGCAGTTTGTCCGCCGCGATTCGATGGTGCTGAAATCGAGGAACGGATAGCGGACAGGTTTCTTCAGCTTGTAGGCATAGGCATCGGTCAGGAAGACCCAGGACATGTGGGTCTCCTTCGCCTCGACCCGCCGCGGACGTTCGGGATAGCTCTCCGGACGCAGCAGGAACGCGACCTTGGTCCGCAGATCGACCGCCGGTCCGGCGTCGGAGCGCGAAATAGGCATCGCCACCGCCGCTTCGCCAAGCGGTAACATTATCGCGATCCCGCGGCGGTGTATTTCGCGCTCGCCGCCGGACCCGCGCGGCGGAGCAGGCCAATCACCTCGTCGTCGCCGACTTGGCTGAAATCCCTGTAGAAAGCCCCGATGGCCCAGAACGGCTCCGGCGTGCTCAGGCAGACGAATTCATCGGCCTCCGCGCGCAACTCCTCGATCGTTTCGGCCGGCGCCACTGGGACGGCAAGAACGAGACGGGCCGGCTTCTGCCGCCGGAGAGCGTGCAGCGCCGCCCTTGTGGTCGCGCCGGTGGCGATGCCGTCGTCGACCACGATGGCGGTCTTGCCCGCGATCGCGGCTCGCGGCCGGTCGCCAAGATAAAGCTTCCGCCGCCGCTCGATTTCGCCGAGTTCGCGTTGGGCTTCGCGCTTGCTGTAGTTGTCAGGAATGCCGAGCGCCGCCACGATGTCGGCATTGACGACGATCTCGGGGCTCGGGCCATCCACCACGGCGCCGGCGGCGAGTTCGGGCCTATCAGGCGCGCCGATCTTGCGCACCAGCACGATATCGAGCGGCGCGGCCAGCGCCTTTGCCACTTCGAAGGCCACAGGCAGGCCGCCGCGCACCAGCGCCAGCACCACGGGATCCTTCTCCTTCAGATGCGCGAGACGCATGGCCAGCTTGCGTCCGGCCTCGGTTCTGTCCGCGAAAATCATGACTTTTCACTCGCTATTTGCGACTGACAATGGTGCGCGAACCATTGTCGGGCGAGGCGCATGACCGCCTCAAGAGCGCCGGGCTCCTCGAACAAATGGCTCGCGCCCGGCACCACCTCCAGCGCTTTTTCGCAGCGGAGCTCCGCTAGCGCCGTCCGATTGAGGGCCAGCACCGCGTGATCGTCGCCCCCGACAATCAGCAAGGTGGGACTGACGACGCGCGCGAGCGCGGCGGCGGCGAGGTCCGGTCGTCCGCCGCGGGAGACGACGGCCGAAATCGCCGCCCCGGCCGCGGCGGCGGCGACGAGGGCCGCCGCGGCTCCGGTGCTCGCCCCGAAATATCCCACCGCTAGACCGCGGAGGTCTTCCCGGCCGGCGACCCAGTCCGTCGCCAGCATCAGGCGTCGGGCCAGCAGGGCGATGTCGAAGACGTTTCGCCGGTCCGCCGCCTCGGCATCGGTAAGCAAATCGAACAACAGCGTGGCCTGCCCCGCCTGGTGGAGGGCGCCGGCGACCGCCTGGTTTCGCGGGCTGAACCGGCTGCTGCCGCTGCCGTGGGCAAAGAGGACGATCCCCTGCGCGTTCGCCGGCAGCGCAATCGTACCTTCCAACCCAACCGGTGGGAGGCGCACGGGCTTTTCCTCCAACCGGCAGGGTTGTCGCGAGTCGCGGCGGCGCGGTTCGGCCATCGGATACTGTATCCCTCCATGCCGCAGGCGTCACACGGCTCCGAGCTTCCGTCGGATCGGTTGACGGCAACGATCCGACAGTAGTGTGTCGACAGCCTTGATATGGATCAATCGACCGTCGGCTCGAATGGCGAAGGATTGCCTTGACCGATCCCAGGCGGAGCCCCTGGCCGGACTCGAACCAGCACGTCCTCGCGAACAACAGATTTTGAGAGGCCTGCTTGAGGGCGACGGACGTGACCGCAACCACGGGATGCAGTTCGCAGGATTGCGCGCCCTCTTGCTTCCACAGTGCTTCCAGCGGCGCGATCGATACAGGGTCATGGAAGCAAGCGGCCCGCTAACCTTTTGATTTAGCGGGCCTATTTGGTTGCGGGGACCCGCTACCAGTGTTACTTGCAGCTCGTCGAGGCATGGTTGCGGGGACCCGCAACCGCCGAGGCTTTACCGTGAAGGTGGCGGTTTGACGCTGGGACGCGCGGCCAA
>CAYWOO010000166.1:0-36709 GCA_964458665.1 uncultured Dehalococcoidia bacterium | reverse complement strand
CTGGCCGGCGACGCCGCGTTACGGCGGGCGATGGGGGCCGCGGGCCGTGCGTTCGTCGAGCGGGAGTATCGCTGGCAGGACAACGCCGCGCTGATGGAGCGGCTGTACGCACAGGTGACCGCGCAGCCGCGGCGTTAGCGTATCCGCGCGTTGGAATGCTCGTGTTCCCTCATCCACAAGGTTGTGCGTTGGGTGGCATAGTAGAACTCCTGAGGAAGAGCCACCGGAACGGAGAGACCCACGGATGAACGACGTACGCACGGATGCGACGGTCGAGATGGCGACGGACCTGGAGTGGATCGCGCGAGAGATCGCCGGTGTGTTGGAGGGCGTCGTCACGTCGGATGAGGAGCGCGCGCGGAACGCGGAGCGCCATCTGCTCCGGCTGCGCTTCTCGCTGGCGCGGGTGAAGGAACTGCAGGAGCGGGTGGCCCGTTCAGGCGGCGTGTTCGAGCCAGCGCGGCTGGAAGTAGCGGTGTCGATTCTGGACACGCACGTCATGCGCGCGGAGTTCTTCTGCGATCAGATCGCCGGCCAGCGGCCGAAGTCCGCGCGGCGGACTGTTGCCGGAGTGACCGCACCAGCGGATGCAGTCGAAGACGCGAAGAACGTTGCGGAGCAGCGCGCGGCGTAGCGCCTGTTCGACGTACCAGAGAATCGCATGTAGGGGCGTCCCTCGGGGCGCCCTTTTTGCGTGTGCCGGGAACGACGGACGAGTGCGCGCAGGCGCGGGCACGCCACCGCGTGCCCTACACGACGCCCGTGAGAAACCGCCGCGGGACGTCGCGCATCATCAGGTTGATAGTCTCTTGCGGGACGCCGGCGGCGATGAGGGCCGGAACGGCGGTTGTTGTGACGAAGAGGTAGCGCGTTGGCTCGTCGGTCGCGCGGGGTCGCTTCGAGGAGGCCGATACGGGGGCCGGGGCGTAGTCGTGCCCGAGCATGAGACGGTGCGCCCAGCCGCGGTCGATCAGCGCCTTCACGGTTTCGTTGCGCTGGCGCCAGTCGGGCCGCCCCTCGACGCCCGGGTAGCGATCCATCGAAAGGTATACGCCCGTCTGCAACAGCGATTCGAGGTAGCCGACATCAGTCGTGTCGGCGCTATGGCCGATGCAGACGCGATCCATCGGCGTTCCTTCGTCCTGGAAGATCTCCACCTGACGCGTACCGACGCGCTCGGGCGCCCAGTGGTGCGTGCTGATCGGGCAGCCGGTGCGCTTCACTGCTCTCGCCGCGCCACGCAGCACGCGCTCGGCCTCCGGCGTGACGCCCTCGGCGTCGTTGGCAACCTTGATGACGCCTGCCTTGATATCGGTCTTGCCGATACCGACTTCGATCTCGCGGACGAAGATGTCGGCGATCTTGTCGATGTCGCGCGCCCAGAACGAACGCGGAACGTCGCGCCAGATGCCCGTGGCGACGACGATGTTCATACCAGACGCCTCCGCGACGTCGCGCACGAACTCGACATCGCGGCCGAGATCCGGCGTGGTCAGGTCGATGAGGGTGTCAACTCCGCCCGCCTTCGCCTCGCGCAACTCTCCGATCGCCTTCGCGCGCGTCGCTTCGAAGTCGAACATCCATGGGTAGTGGTAGTTCTCGCCGCCCATGAAGACGAACACGTGCTCGTGGCTCAGTGTTACGCCGAGTTGTTCGGCCGCAATCGGGCCCTTGACCGTCTGGACGTTTGGCATGGTACATGCGCCCTTTCAGATGGCGACTCTACAAGGCTGTCCGGTCCACCACGTCGCTCCGAACCGGGGCACGCCACTTCGTGCTCCTCCATTCGACCTCATGGCGTCACGCCGCCGGGGTCGTCGGGGAGCGGCGGGATCGTGAACGCACGGCCTGCGTCCGTTAGGTCGGCGAGCATGTTGTCACCAGCCGGCTTCTGATATTGTTCGACCCATGTGGTCAGGTCTTCGAAGGCGGCGATGCGCTCTTCTTGTGAGAAGGTGCAGTGGCCGGCGCGGCGGATCGCGCGCTGCACAAGCAGATCGCCGGCGCCCGCGGCGTCGACGATGCGGCGGTACGACTGTTCCAGGCTAATCGGTACGAAGAGGTCGCCCGTGCCGTGGATGGTCAGCAACGGCCGCTGGATCTTTCCCGTGAAGTCGGCGAACTCCGGATACGTTGCGGGATCGCGGTACGCTGGATTGGCCGCGATGCGCGTGATGGCGCGGTTGAGCTCGTCGCTCGTAACTCCGAAGCCTTCGTTGATAGAGTAGCGCGCGTGCTGGTTCTCTGCGACGCCGTTGGAGACTTGCGGCTGCACGACGGCCTGTAGCAGCAGTCCGAAGTTCAGCGTGTAATTGACGAGGAAGCCTTCGCGGAAGAATGCGCGAGGGCCGCCGGTGAGCTGTTCGATGGCGTCGGCAAACGCCCTGCCCTTCTCGGTAGGGTCATTCGAGGGGCCGAGCACCTTCGGCAGGTCGTTGCGGAGGGCGCCGATGAGCTTGCCGGCATCACCATTGAACGAGAAGAGATCCGTGCCGCCGAAGTAGCTGGCGAGCGCGGCCCAGCTGACGAAGTAGTCGAGAATCTCGTGGCCGGATACCACGCCGCACTCGCTCAGTGCGCCATCGTACGCCGTCGGGTACTGCTCGAGCGAGAGCACGGCGACGTGGCCGCCCATCGACTGGCCGTAGATGTAGGAGCGCGTTGGTGCACCGACCTCCTGCGTGAAGACATCACGCAGCGCGTATGTATCACGCGCGCCGGCGCCAGGCTCGTAGCCATTCTTCGAGTAGCTGGACGCGGCCCAGGCGTAGCCGTGCTGAATGAGGTGTTCGCGGATGGGCGGGGACTGCACCAGGAGATCGGGGCCATTGCCGCGAAAGCCGTGAGCGAAGTAGACGACCTCACCGTTCCAGGCGTCCGGCACTTCGATGTTGTACGTCGCGCCGGCATTCTCGCCGACGATGGTGCGGGCGCCGGGCAGGGCGTCGAGCTTCGGATCAATGGTCTTGAAGGTGAGGGCCACCGGCGTAACTGGCAATTGTGCGGGGGTCTGCCAGCCGTCGGTGGCGGCCCTCACTGGTGTCGGCGACTGCTCGCTTATGGACGCGTTGCCGCCGCCGCCACAGGCCGCCAGGAGGAGCGCGGTGCCAGCGAGCGCAGCGAGCGTGCTCCGGTACCTTGTCTTCCTCGTTCTCGCCACGTCAGCCACTCCTGTGCGGTCTGCGTTACTGGGCCGCCGGGGCATCGTGCACGATCACGGCGTCGGGCGCTACGTCTTCGGCCAGGTAGTGGGCGTAGCGATCGTCCTTCGTCACATACGTTTCCAGGAACGCCGTGGCGTAGCGGTTTACGAGGTCGTGGCCGCGCTGCGCCGGAAGGGCCTCCGTGCAGCCGAAACAGCGGTCGCTGAACGTCAGGTGGCGGCCCTCCGGCAAGGACACGTAGATTTTCACGGTGTCGGCGGGCAGTGCACCGTACAGCTTGCGGACGGCGTCGGGCGCGATCAGTTCGTCTTTGGCGCCGCCAAGGATCAGCGTGGGTACCCGAACATCGGCCGCGCGGGCGAGCAGCGATGTTGGCTGGCCGGGCGCCATCGAGATCACCGCGTTGAAGCGACCGCCGGTGGCGGCAAATATGGATGTCCAGCCGCCGAAGGAATGACCGGTAAGGGCTGTGCGCGTCGGGTCGAGGATCGTGCCCAGCGGCTGCGACGTGTCGTCCTTGAGCGCGACCACCTGGTCGAGGACGAATGTGATGTCGGTGGGGCGCTCGCGCGCCGATGGGATGATCGACGTGGTGTTACAGGGGAAGCAATCGGCGGAGGTGTTGCCCGGGTGCGGCGGCGCGACAACGACGAAGCCCCACGACGCGAGATGTTCGGTGAAGTACTTGTAGAAATTGGGCTGACCGCCGCTTCCGTGCGAAAACACGACGATAGGGAACGGGCCTCCCTTGGATGCAGGCACGGCGTCGGCTGAGGGTGTTGCGTCCGTTGCGGCACCCGCCGCCGGATACCAGATCCATGTCTCGAGCTTCCGCGGCGAGCCGTCGATGGTGGAAGGCCGCTCGAATGTCATTTTGGCCAGGCCGACGCCGTAGGGGCCGCGCTCGGCGGGGTCGCGTAGCGTGGTTGCGGGTGTCTTCGCTGCGCCGCCGCCGCACGCGACGAGCGCGATCGCCGCGATCGCGAGCAGACAGGCAAGCACTGCTCGGAATCGTGCGGTCACGAGGGCTTCGGCGCGTTGAAGGACATCACGCGCCCGTTGATGTAGACCTGCTCGCCATAGCGCACGATGCCAAGTTCTTCGCCGTCGTCATCGACGAGGTGCACGCCGTCGTCCCGGGGCTCCATGTGGCGGACGCCCAGGAAGCTGCGGCCGTTCCCGCCACTGGGACGAAGCGCCTGCGATGGATCTGGCATGCACTGATCGTAGCAGGGAGCGGGACAGCGTGGTGCGAGGGGCCGGCCGGCGACCGCGACCGCGACCGCGGCTTAGCCGGCGGCCAGCTCCATCGCGCAGCGCACCATCTGCGTGCCGCCGGAGTTGGTGAAGTAGCACCCGGCGCCAGCACGCGTGTAGATGGCGCTCATGATCTGCTCGTGGTGGGCGGGGCTGTCCATCCACGCCTGGACGATTTCGGCAGGCGTCCAGCCGTTCGAGCCCCAGGCGAGGACTTCGCCGATCTGTACCGTGAACGGGAAGCCGGCTGCTTCGGTACGCGTGACCAGCGTGCTCCCATCGGGGCCGGTGTGCGAGAACGTGTTGGTATCGGCCAGCACTTTCGCGTAGGTAGCAGCGGCGTTTGCGAGGTGCGGCTCGACGGCAAGTGGCTGCAGCCCGGCGTTCTGGCGGCGCTGGTTGACGCCGGCGAAGACCTGTGCCGTGAAGGCGTCGTCGTACCAGCCGCCCGAACCCGCGGACGCGCTCGTCGCGCGCGGCGTGGCCGGCGGTGGCGGCGCGGACTGCACCTCGGCGATGATGGCCGCTGCGTGAAGAATATCGTTTAGGCGTGGCACCGAAGGCGGTGCGGGTGGCGTGATGAGGCCGGCATTCGCGAGGATGTCCGCAGGCTGCAGTGATTCAGCCAGCGTGGGTGGCGTTGGCGGCCCGATGCTCGCGGCCTTTGCCAGGATGTCCGCCGCCCGCAACGACTCGGCCAACGAGGGCGGCGGCGTGAGCTTGCCGGTCTTGACGAGGGCGTCGGCGGCTTGGACCGATTCCAAGAGCGTCGCGGGCTGTGAGGCTGGTGCGCGGAACTCGCGAGCGCCCAGCGTCTCTGAGACCGGTGTGGGGTGTGCAATGGCGCCGACCCGCCGCGGGTGGGCGCCGTTGCCGCGGCTGAGGAAAACGAGCACGACGGCGGCCAACGCGAGCACCGGAATGACAAACGCCCAGCGCACGTTGAGCTTACGTCCTTGCACGTAGTCCTCCTTGCAACACCACATCCGCGCGCAGGGGCGGCGCGTTTTGCTGCGCCACGCACATGGATGATGGGCGTCTACGGAGGTGAATCGTGCTGGACGAAACCCGCACCTAAGCGGACAGCTAACGCGGAAGTCGCCGGGTGATCGCGCCTAGGGGAAGCGGAGATGTTAACGGTGTTGTCGCGCGTAATTCAGGCGCACGCAGATTCGCCGCGGATCAGCTTGTTCGTTGTTGGAAGCGCGTCGAGGACCGAGCGAGCCGCAGCGGAATCGGCCGCTGATACACTGAGGTACGACGCTGGCGGCCGCTGGCCAGGGCGAGGAGCAATGTTTGGAACTGCGTAGAGTCGTGATCACCGGCATCGGGGCCGTGACGCCTATCGGCAACGACGCCGAGGCGTTCTGGCGGGGGCTGCTGGCCGGGACGAGCGGCATCGGGCCGATCACGCAGTTCGACGCCTCGAAGCACGCCGTGCGCGTGGCAGGCGAGATCAAGGGCTTCGACCCCGCTGAGGTGATGGATCACCGCGCTGCCCGCCGCTCCGGCCGCTTCGCCCAGATCGCGCTGAAGGCGTCGAAGGAAGCCCTCGTGTCAGCGAAGATCGAGCTTGACCGCCACACGGCCACCGAGACGGGCGTGATCATGGCCAGAACGGGCGGCGTCTTCGAGATGGCGCGTCAACAGACGATCATCGACGAGCGCGGGCCGGGCCGGGTCGACCCGCTGATCATCCCGCGCTGGGGGCCGCACATGGCGGCCGGACGCGTCGGCCGCGAACTGGGGCTGCGCGGGCCCAGCTCGTCCGTGAACAGCGCCTGCGCCAGCGCGACCGATGCGCTGGGCCACGCCTTCAGCATGATCCGCAGCGGCGCGGCGGACATCCTCCTTTCCGGAGGGACGGAAGCGATCATCACGCCCGTTGCCGTCGCGACCATGGGGCTGATGGGCGCGCTGTCGAAGGGCTATAACGACACGCCGCAGCAGGCCTCGCGGCCGTTCGACCTGCACCGCGACGGCTTCGTGCTGGGCGAGGGCGCGGGCGTGCTGGTGATGGAGTCGCTCGAGCATGCGCAGGCGCGCGGCGCAACGATCCTCGCCGAGTACATCGGCCAGGGCTGGTCGTTCGATGCCGTCGATGACGCCGCTCCGGACGCGGAGGGGCAGTCGCTCTCGATGATCCGCGCGTTGAAGTCGGCCGGCATCAGCGGCGGCGACGTCTCGTGGCTGAATGCGCACGGCACGGGCACGCCGTACAACGACAAGACAGAAACCACGGCGATCAAGCTCGCGTTCGGCGATGCGGCGTATCGCGTGCCCGCCAGCAGCATCAAATCCATGACCGGCCACTCCGCCGCCGCGGCGGGCGGTCTCGAGGCTGTCGCTTCGATTCTGGCGATCCGCGACAACATGATCCCGCCGACGATCAACCTCGACACGCCGGATCCGGAGTGCGATCTGGACTACGTGCCGCACACCGCGCGCAAGGCGCAGGTGGACGTGGTGCTCAGCAATTCGTTCGGCATGGGCGGCCAGAACGCCACGCTCGTATTCCGCCGCTGGGGTGGATGACGGGTCGGAACCACCGACTACGTGGATTTCGCGGACTAGGCGCTACGCGCTGAGCTTGCGGCGCAGCGCGTCGATCGCGTCGCGCTCGATATCGAGCGCCAGCTCTGGCAGATCGTCGAGCGAGAACCAGCGCACTTCGTCGATCAGGTCTAGGGCGCGGGGTTCGCCGGAGACGATCGTGCAGGCGTAGATGAGGTCGACCATCGGGATGTCGTAGAACATGCCTTCGAAGACGCCGACGAGTTCGCCCACCGCTACCTCGATGCCCATCTCGCGCCGGCACTCGCGGATCAGCGCGGCTTCGATGCGATCGCCCGCATTGAGGAATCCGCCCGGGGTACCCCACCGGCCGTTCGCGCGCGCCGCGGACTGGCGACCCAGCAGAACTTCAATGTGCGGCACTTCGCCACGCACGATCAGCGCATCAACCGACGGCTTCACGTTCTGCCAGAGGATGAAGCCGCACTTCGTGCAAACCGGATGCAGCACGTCGGGATACTCGACTTCGCGCCATTCGAGGCGTGCAGCGCAGCGTGGACAGAAGACGAGCTCGGGGTTCGCCATCGCCCATGCTAGCGCACAAGTCCGCAGAACGAAGCGACACGAAGATGGCCGGATGGTGGTGACAGCGTTGGTTCAGCGTTCGCGCCGAACTGTGCTAAGCTCGCAACGCCATCGCCTCGGTACAGGCGCAGATTGTGCAGCCGCTCGGAAAAGCGAAAACTGCGATTCGATGTCCTCTATCACCGCTGCCACAAACCATAGAGAACACCACGACCGGAGCCGGGATGGAAGGATCCAATCTTCCATCTTCCATCCTCTGTCCCGCGTCCCAGTCTCACTTCCCACTCGCCGTATCGACGAGTGCAGCCGGCTCGCGCACGGTAAGCCAGACGAGCGCGGCCACGGCGACGAGCAGCGCGCCGACGATGGGGAAGCCGGCGTGGATGCCGAACTGCTTCGCCGTCAGGCCGCCGAGCAGCGGCGCGATGGCGAAGCTCAGCGCCTGCGCGCTGCCGACGAGTCCGAACGCAGAGCCGTGTTTGCCATCCGGCGCTCTGGCGCCGATCAGGGCGTTGACCATCGGGATCATCGCGCCGCTGAAGACACCGACGAGCGCCATCAGTAGTAACAGCGGCGGCAGCGAGTATGCGGCGCCGACGAGCGCGTAGGCTGCGCCGGCGCCGAGCGCCGAAACGATGAGGGCGTTGCGGTAGCCCGTACGCTCAGCGATGCGGCCGGACACCACTGCCGCGATGGCGCTTGTCAGCGCAATCGCGGCGAAGACGAAGCCCGACTTTGCTTCCACGCCGGAATGCGAGAACGAGGCCACAAGCAGTGGCACCACCGGCCGCACGAATACCGCCGCCGAGCTGACGAGGAACATCACCGTGATCAGCAGGAGCATCGTGGGCACGCGCATGACCGTGCCCAGGTTCTCGATGTAGGAGGTGCGCTGGCCGGGCTCCGGGCGCTGAAAGTCCTCCTTCACGAAGACGAGGCAGAGCACGAACGAGACGATGTACATGATGCCGCCGAGCGCAAAGGTGATGCGGAAGCCCACGACGCCGGCCATCAGACCGCCCGCGACGGGGCCGACGGTCTGCGACAGAAACACGGCCATCTGGACCAGGCCGAGCGCGTACGCCATGCGCCTCTGCGGAGTGCCGCCGGCGATCAGCGCGGTGGCTGCGGGGATCGTGCCGACGAACACGCCCTGGAGCGCGCGCAACGCAAGCAACTGCCAGACGTTCTGCACGATCGCCTGTGCCGTGATCGTGACGGTCGCCCCGGCGTACGCGCGCAGCAGCATGTTCTTGCGGCCGAATCGGTCGGACAGCGATCCCCATAGTGGCGACGAGATGAAGAGCATTGCGCCGGTTGCCGTCGCCAGCACGCCCGACCAGAGCGCGGCATCGGAGTCGCTCTCGATGCCGAGATCTTTCACAAAGAACGGGATGAACGGGAAGACGAGATTGGCGCCCATGAGGGCGAGAAACTGCGACACCCAGACGGCGTACAGATTCTTCTCCCAGGTCTCGAGCTTCACAACGTGGCCTAGCACATGCGCGTCGTGGGAATGCGGCGAGTATACCGGCGTGCGGGGTTAGCCACCGCGCCCTGTTTTTCACCACAGAGGCACGGAGGCACGGAGGCACGGAGGAGAGATTGGGGGGAGCCGGCCAGGGTGCATCGCAGCGCGAAGTTCTTAGGTCGCGAGCGCGCGGCGAACAAAACGCGGGCTGAACGCCCGCGCCCGGTATAGGCGGAGAATCTTCTCAGTCGCTCCCTCCAAAACCTCTATGTCTCTGTGCCTCTGTGGTGAACAAAACAACGCGGAACGTGAAGATGCCCCGGCAGTCCGCACGGGGCATCGATGCAGCTAGACGTAGGGAGTGCGCTACGCGGCGATGGAGCGCTGCGTCTTCTGGGGTGTGGGCTCGCCCAGCACGCGTTCGCGGATGCGGTCCACGGCCTCGGCCGTAGGTACGTTGTGTACGTCGATGCGCGCCTGTTCCAGCGTGGCGGCGAGCCAGCGGGCCGCTGTGGCCTCTTCGAGCGTCGTGACGTTGGCAGGTGTCTTGGTGGTCATCTTCATAGCCTTGCCCTCAGAATCGGCGGAAACCCTGAGATCTGTCATGGTGTCTGCACCCAGGTTCGCGCGGAAGCGGGTTTCCGTACGATTCTGACTGCTCGCCGGTATCCAAACGCTGATTGGGGAGAAATGTTACAGGCCGGTGGGCATTCTTTTCGGGTCGAATCTGGGTGCGGCGAGGCGGGGTGTGTGGCGGGCGTGCTCGATGGCACGGGCGGGGCGCACGCGCTCCATTCCCTTCTTGGCTCCGCACGCAGGCGGCGTGACGAACCGGTTTACGGGTGGTTAACACTCTTCTAGCAGACCGTTGATATGCCGAAGATACGGTGACAGTGCGGGCGGACCGCTTGCACGTCTAAACTCAGGCGTAGGGCGTGACATCTTGAGGCAGGGAGTGAGCAAGCGGTCCGCCGGCTTACTCTCGGTCTATAATGGGCCCGGCCATCGCAGAGAAAGCTGAGCGCCCATGCCGGCTACCATCCTCGTCGTCGATGACGAAAAGAACATCGTCCAGCTCGCCCGCCTCTACCTCAACAATGAGGGGTTCCACGTCGAGGCGGCGCACGACGGCAAGCAGGCGCTGGAGAAGGCGAAAGCCGTTCGTCCGGACCTGATCGTGCTGGACATCATGATGCCGGAGATGGACGGACTCACCGTCTGCAAGGAGCTCCGCAAGACCAGCAACGTCCCCGTGATCATCCTCACCGCCCGCGGCGACGATATCGACCGCATCATTGGCCTCGAGATCGGTGCCGACGACTACATGTCGAAGCCGTTCAATCCGCGCGAGCTGGTGGCGCGCGTGAAGGCGGTGCTGCGCCGCACCCAGGGCGAGCGCGAAGTACCGGAGGTGATCGAGGCGGGCGGCCTGCGGATCGATGCGGCGAGCCGCGAGGCGACGCTTGACGGGCACCCGCTGACGCTACGCGCGAAAGAGTTCGACTTGCTGACTGCGTTCGCGCAGCACAAGGGCAATGTGCTGGACCGAGAGCGTCTGTTGCGGCTGGTGTGGGGTACGGACTACTATGGCGACTCGCGGACTATTGATGTGCACGTCGCGTGGCTGCGCGACAAGCTCGGCGAGTCTTCGGTGAAGATTCAGACCGTCTGGGGCGTCGGCTACAAACTCATGGTGGAAAGCGATGCTGGGGAGTCTTAGGGCCCGGCTCATCGTTTCGTTCACGCTGGTCGTCGCGCTGGCGGTGTTCCTCGCGGGAGCGGGCGCGCTGTTTCTGCTGCGCGACAAGCAGCAGGAGACGGCACGCGAGCGCTACGGCCGGCTGGCTGATCCTCTCAACGAGCGTGTGGCGCGACTGCTGAGCGCGGGACGTTCGCTTGGCGAAGTGAAGGACGATCTGCGGCAGCGCGCGGCTGACTCCGATGTCCGGATCCTGCTGCTCGATCAGGATCTCCAGGTGGCTTTCGACAGCGAGGGCGACGCGCTGACCGGGAAGTACATCCTCTCCTTCGCCGGGAATCGGGTGAAGTCGGCCGAGGCCGGAGGCACCCCCTATAACTGGGCGGACTTTGATGGCGAAGACACGCACCTGACGTTGTTCGATGCGCCTCCGCGTCCGGAGGATGCGACGTTCGCCGCCGCGACTGTCTACGACGGTATCATCGCGATCCCGCAGGACAAGCTGTCATCGGCGTGGCTCGATTTGGTGCCGCGGCTGGCGCTTGCGGGCGCAATCGCACTGTCGGTTTCGTTCATCGTGTCGTTCTTTATCTCCCGCTCGATTTCGGGACCGCTCGCGCGGATCACGCAAGCATCGAAGCAGATGGCGCAGGGGAACTACGACGTCCACATCCCGATCAAGGGAGAGGACGAGGTGGGCCGGCTGGCCGAGGCGTTCAACCAGATGGCGACACAGGTAAACACGTCGCAGAGGATGATGAAGGATCTGCTGGCGAACGTCTCGCACGAATTAAAGACGCCGTTGACGTCGATCCAGGGCTTCTCGCAGGCGATGCTGGATGGCGTCGTGAGCGACCCGGATGATGTGAAAGAGTACAGCCGGACGATTCACGAAGAATCGAACCGCATGCGGGGGCTGGTTGATGACCTGATGCTGCTTTCGCAGATCGAATCGGGGCAGGTGTCGATGCAGCACGCGCATGTCGATCTGCCGGCACTACTTACGCGCACGGTCGAGCGCTTCCAATGGGCGATCCGTGACGCAGGTCTTGATGCGAAGGTGAGTGTCGAGCCGATCGCCGACGTACACGGCGACGAGCGGCGGCTGGAGCAGGTGTTCTCGAATCTGTTGCAGAACGCCGTGAGGCACACGCCGCGCGGCGGCACGATAACGATCAGCGCCAGGACGCTGGCCGGCGGACACGTCAGCATCGGCGTGCATAACACAGGTTCGGTAATACCGAAGGAAGATCTGCCGCGCGTGTTCGAGCGCTTCTTCCAGGTGGACCGCGCGCGCACGCGCAAAGGCGGCAGCAGCGGCCTGGGTCTGTCGATCGTGACCGAGATCGTCGAAGCGCATGGCGGGACCGTGCGCGCTGTGAGTTCAGAGGCCGGTGGCACCGAGTTCATCGTCATATTGCCGAGCGACAAGATGTCGGATGTGCGGAACGGCCGCATCACCTCTATGGACGACGTGAAGCCGAAGCGCTCGCCCCGCAAGCGCGAAGCGCCAGCGTGATGCCGATCGTCACGTCGAATGACTGAGACCGGGCCTTGGGATGCGCTCACGCCGCACGGCGCGAAGGCGCTGTTCGATGGCTTCGACGCGCCGTGGTGGGTGGCCGGGGGCTGGGCGATCGACCTTTTTGTTGGGCGCCAGACGCGAACGCACGGCGACATTGATCTCGCGATCCTGGGCTCTGACCAGGAACGGCTGCGGCAGCACCTTGCGGGCTGGGACATCCACGTCGCGCACGATGGTGTGTTGACGCCGTGGGAGGCGGGAGACCAGCTCACTGCGCCGCGGCATCAGTTCTGGGTTCGCCGGGCTCCTGACGAAGCGTGGGCGCTTGAGATATTGCTCGAAGATCATGGCAGCGGCGACTGGCTGTTCCGGCGCGAGCCTTCGTTGCGGCTGCCGCTCCATCGTTTTGGCCGGGTGACGGCTGACGGCATCCCGTACGTCGCCCCGGAGATCGCCCTCCTTTACAAATCGAACAAGCCAGAGCTCGAGCGCAACGCCGCGGACTTCAGGGCGGCGGCGCCACTGCTCGAAGCGGTACCGCGCCTATGGCTGCGTGACGCGATCGCGATGCTCGACGCGGGCCACCCGTGGCTCGAGCGCCTGCCCTAACGCGCCACCGGCGCGACCGATACCCTGCCCGCATGTTTGCTGTCATCCTCGCCGGCGGCGCTGGCACGCGGCTACGCCCGCTCACGTATGCGCGGCGCAAGGAGCTGGTGCCGCTGCTCAATCGCCCACTGCTCGAGTATCGCCTGCTGAATCTGCGCGACCACGGCGTGACCAACATCGTGCTCGCCTGTTCGCAAGGGATGCGCGAAGTCGAGGATCACTTCGGCGACGGGGCGGCTCTCGGCGTCAAGATCCAGTACAGCTACGAGGACCGTCCACTTGGTTCAGGACGAGCGGTGAAGGAAGCGGCGCGGTTCGGTGGTGCGAGTGGCACGCTTGTCGTCTGCAATGGCGACATCCTGACGAACATCGACCTGACCGCGATGATCGAGCGCCACCGCCGGACGGCCGCTACGCTGAGCATGTCGCTCGCGCGTGTGCATGATCCGTGGACGTACGGCGTCGCGGAAGTGGACGCCGAGCTGCGCATCTTGAGCTTCGTGGAGAAACCGCGGCAGGGCGAAGAGCCAAGCGATCTGATCAATGGCGGCACGTGGCTCTGGGAGCCCGAGATGCTCGACCGCATACCGGATGATGAGACCGCAGTGCGTGATGGGTTCTCCGAGCGGGTGCTCTTCCCAGGCATCATCGCGGACGGACTGCACGTGCAGGGGTTCGAGGAGGACCTCTGGGTGGATGTGGGGTCGTCGGATCGCTATCTGACAGCGACGCGCCTGCTACTCGACCGAACGATGGGCGAACTCGGCGCGGAGGTCGCGCTGGGCGACGGCGCCTCGGTAGCCGACGATGTGGAGTTCGACGGTCACGTGCTCATTGGCTGCGGCGTGACGATCGGCGCGGGGACGCGCATCAGCGGCCCGACCGTCATCGGGCACGACTCGATCGTAGGCGCGGGCGCGGTGATCGAGGCGAGTGTGATCTGGGAAGAAGCGCGAATCGGCTCTGGCGCGCATATCTCGGGCAGCATCGTCGCCGCGTATGCTGGCATCGGCGACGGTGCGACGGTGACGGACGCCGTGCTCGGCAACGGAGTGGAGGTCGAGGAAGGGCATGTCCTCGAACCCGGCGCGAAGGTCATGCCGGGCGACCGCGTGTGACGCCGCCTGTTCGTGACGGTTCGGCCGACGCCTGCTAGGCTTGCGTTGATGACAGCAGCATCTATTCGGCCTGAGGTAGCAGCACTTGTAGATGGCGCCGTCGCTGTGCGCCGGGATCTGCACGAGAACGCAGAGCTCTCGACGCAGGAGCACCGGACGCAGGGCGTGATTCTTGAGCATCTGCACCTGCTCGGTTTGGATGACGTGCGTGAGAGCGCCGACACGGGCGCGACTGCGATTGTGCGGGGCGCGAAGCCTGGGCCGAACCTGCTTTGGCGCGCCGACATCGACGGACTGCCGCTGATCGAAGAGACGGGGTTGCCGTTCGCGTCGCGCGAGAAGGCGATGCACGCGTGCGGCCATGACGGCCACGTCGCGATCGCGCTGGCGATGGCGGAAGCCCTGCAGCGGTCGCGGAACGCGCTCTCGGGCAGCGTGCGCTTCGCGTTCCAGCCGGCGGAAGAACATGTCGGCGGTGCCCGCCGCATGATCGAAGCCGGCATCATGGACGAGCCGAAGGTGGAGCGTGCGTTCGGACTGCACATCTGGGCGCCGTTGCTGGTCGGCGACGTGAGCGTGACATCCGGGCCAGTGTTCGCTGCGGCGACGCACCTGCGGATCATCATCCGCGGCCGCGGCGGCCATGCGTCCGCGCCGCACCAGACGGTCGATCCAATCGTCGTCGCGGCGCAGGCGATCGTCGCGCTGCAGACGGTCGTCAGCCGGTCCGTCGATCCAGAGCAGACGGCGGTGTTCACGATCGGGCGCATCGAGGGCGGAGTGCGCGGCAACATCATTCCGAACGAGGTGATGATGTCGGGCACCATCCGCACATTCGAGGCGGCGGTGCTGAAGCGAGTGCTCAATCGCGTCGACGAGATCCTGCGCGGCGTCACCAGCGCGTTCGGCGCCGAGTATCAGCTCGATACGTCGACGTTGCGGGCCGTCGTCAACGATCCGGCGTCGGCGGCGCTCGTCGCCGGCGTGGCGTCCGCGCTCCTGGGGCCGGAGCACGTGAGCGAATCCCGCACGACGGGGGGCGACGACATGGCGTACTTTCTCGAGGCGGCGCCCGGCGCATACTTCATGCTGGGTGGGGGCAATGCGGCGCGCGGCATTACGTGGCCGCACCATCACCCAAAGTTCGATTTCGATGAGGCGTGCTTGCCGATCGGCATCGAGTTGGGGCTGCGGATCATCGAAGAAGCTTCCAGCTCGCGGCTGTAGGTAGATGGCTACTTCACGCACAGGCAAGCCGATCATCATCGCCGACTACGACCCGGTGTGGGCGCAGCGGTTCGAGCGCGAGCGCGCCGAGATCGTGCGGGTATGCGGCGCACAGGCGTTTGTGCGCATCGAGCACATGGGGAGCACGGCAGTACCGGGCCTCGCCGCGAAGCCGATCATCGACATCATGCCGGGACTGCGCTCGCTTGACGATGCGACGGTGCTGATCGCACCGTTGGCGGCCATCGGCTGGGAGTACGTGCCGGAGCATGAGCGGCCGAATGAGTTTGACGGTGGGATGCCATTCCGGCGCTACTTCCGCAAAGACGTGAACGGCGAACGTGCGTTCCACTTGCACATGGTGGAAGCGGATAGTGAATTCTGGGAGACGCATTTGCTGTTCCGCGACTACCTGCGCACCTCTCCTGACGACGCGCGAGAGTACGAGCGCGTGAAGCGGAGCGTCGCTGCCGAGTACAACGCCACGGTGATGGCGTCGGGCAACATCAATCTCGGTTACACCGACAAGAAGTCAGATTGCATCAACGCGATCATGGCAAAAGCGCGCGCGCATTTGGCATGAGGTCGGCCGTTATGCCGCCTGCTGCTCGTCTTGCGTCTCCGGCTCTGGGTGTAGCTCCGGCAGCTCGTGCCCCGTCGCTCGCTCGTAGCGGTCGAGCAGCGCGTCCACGAATCCGTCCGAGTCGAACAGATCGACGCTGATGTGCATGTGCGTCTCGGGGATGTCGGGGTCGAAGCACATGCGTGCGCGGTACTTGCCGATCTGCTTCACCTTCAGGAGCTTCTCGTAGGGCCACGTTTGAAGGCCGCTTGTGGCGTAGAGCGTCATGGCGCGCTCGTCGAGGATCACGTCGGACCGGAGCCAGGCGCGCAGAAGGTACGCCGCCACGGCCGCGCCGACGACTGCGCTCGCGATCACCCAGCTGCGCCATCCCCAGCCCTCGGCCACCGGCGATGCAGCGAGGAAGCCGCCGAACACAGGCAGCGCGAACAGCGGGACGAAGGCGCGCCAGAAGAGCAGCCGGAAGTGCTCGGTGTCGTTCATCACCATGAGTATCGGCACGGCCGCGGCAGCGTTGCAGGGTGGGATCGCCTCTCTCCCGCGGTGCCGTTACCCTGAACGATGATTCGCGCCATCTTCTACGATGCCGGCCACACGTTGGTGAAGCCGCGGGCCGAATTCGGTGAGGTCTGGGACTTCCTCGCCCACCAACTCGGCATTTCGATAGCCGAGGAGCATCGCGGTCCGTTTCCGGACGTGTCGGCGTTCTTCTACTCGCGCCTGGGCGAGGACGGCCTTGGTTCATACGCGTCCGACCGCGCCGCCCGCGCGTTCTGGACGGAATACTACGCATTCGCGCTGCACGACATCGCCAGGGATCTCCCGTTAGAACAGATCCGCTCCGCGGGCGGCGCGCTCTACGACTGGTACAACGACCCAGAGCAGTGGCAGGCATTCCCGGAGACCATCGCGGCGTTGGAAGCGGGACGCGAGCGCGGCCTCGTGCAGGGTGTTGTGTCGGACTGGGGCAGCGACCTGCTGCCGATCTTGCACGCGCACGAGATCACGCGGCTTATGGACTTCGTTGTCGCCTCAGCGGTCGTAGGGTCCTCGAAGCCGCACCGCGACATCTTCCTGTACGCGCTGGGCCGCGCGAACGTACGTGCCGACGAGACCGTCTATGTTGGAGACTCCTACCTTGCGGATGTGCTGGGCTCACGCGGGGCTGGCCTGCACCCGATTCTCATCGACCGCGACGGCACTTCGCCGCCGATCGACGCCCCCGTCGTGCGCTCGCTCACGGAGGTTGTCGCGGTGGTCGATCGGATGAACGGCGGTGTTTGAAGCGCTACCGCGGCTGGAACACCGGCCGCACGTCACCATCGACGACCGCGGCCACGATCTGCAGGCCAGCGTATAAGCCCGGATCGAGCGACTTGACGAACGAGCCGACGTTCTCGTGGTCGGCGTATTCGTAGATCGCCAGCAGGCCCACGCCCTTCACGTCCGCTTCGACCGCAGCAAGCGCCTCGTTCGCGGCCTTCAACCGCTTGCGGACGATGCGCCGCATCAGCGTGCCGTCCGACGGATCGATCTTCGGCGGCGCCTGCGCGATCGCGAAGCCGCGCTGGCCGAGTGGCTCGGTGCGCAGCCGCTGCACCGTCCACGCTTCCGCGCAGTCGAACTCGACCGCATCGCCGACGTTGAGGCCGCGCGATAACTCGCCGATCTGGTCGAGCAGCGCGGTGCGCACCGGCTCGGACTGAGGCGCGCGCCGCAGTTGAAGGCTGTTGACGTGGAAGGTGCCGTTGACGCGTTCGGTGATCGCTGTCCAGAAGCGAGTGAGCCCGCCGACGACCGACGCATAGCCGCCCTCTTCGCGCGCCTTCGCGAGCTGAACCTTTACCGGCAGATCGATCTCGGTGCGCCCGCCTGGCTGCATAGGCGCGCATGCCATCTGCGCCCGCATGACAAAGTCGGATGCGTTCGGCTCTTCGCTCGGCACGGCGGCGCGCGGCGGCACCCAGATCAAGTAAGGGCCGCGGACGCTACCCGCGTCGAGCCGTTCTTCCATCGCGAGGCGCGCGTCTTCGGCCGCCGGGTCGCTTTCCGGTTCCCACAGCGTCGCCATAGCGACGGCGAGCTTGCCCGCATCGCTGTTCGCGACGAACACCGGCACGTCGCCGTCGATCGCTGAATTCAGCTCGTAGGCGCAGCCGCTCCGCTCAGCGAACCAATCGACGAGCGCGGCGGCCGCGTAGGTCAGGGCGCGGTCCGGCATGCGAGAACCTTCCTTGCTGTCCGTGAGTTGGCGCCAGCCGCGCTCCTCACCGCCGACCGTCGGCTGACCGGCTGATTGCTGACAAGCTGACAGCTACTAAATATTGCTTTTCGTCTGGCCGCCATCGACGTTGATGCAGGCGCCGGTGATCCAGCTAGCGCGCGGCGAGCAGAGGAATGCGACGACATCCGCCACCTCCTCGGCGCGACCGAAGCGGCCCATGGCGATGTTCTCTTCGACGAAGCGGGCCATCCCGTCCGGATCCGCGTGGACGCGCTTGTCCCACGATCCGCCGGGGAACTGGATCGAGCCCGGTGCGACGGAGTTGACCCGAATGTTGTCCTTCGCCAGCGCGAGTGCGGAGTTCTTGGCATGGCTGATCATGGCCGCTTTCATGGCGTTGTAGGGCAGGCCGCCGCCCGCCTCGCGCCCGAAGATAGACGCGATGTGGATGATGACGCCACCGCCCTGCGCGCGCATCAGCGGCACGACGGCACGCGTCGCCCGGACAGCCGCCTCGATGTTCGCGCGATATGCGCTGTCCCAGCCCTCGTCGTCGTCGGGAAACGAACCGCCCGCGTTGTTCACGAGGATATCGATGCGGCCAAGCCGCTCGTGCGCCTCGCTCACCATGCGCTCAACGTCCGCGGCGACCGTAACGTCGGCGACGATCGCCGCCGTGCGCACGCCGGTCGCCGCAATCTCGCGTTCGGCTTCGCGCAGCGTCTCTTCGCCGCGCGCGACCAGCGCGATGTCGCAGCCCTCAGCCGCAAGCGCACGCGCGATCCCGCAGCCGATGCCACGGGAGGATCCGGTGATGAGTGCGGTTTTGTCGTTGAGTTGGAGATCGATGGTGGGGAGCCTTTCAGCGGGTCGGCTAGTCAGCCTGTCAGCAGGTCAGCTTTTCAGCCGGCACGGAGCGGGGTGAGGAATGCGCCGGGCATTCGCTTCACCTCGATTGTAGCGTCGCGTAGAACGGTGTAGGTTTCTGGATCCAGATACGCGAGGTCTCGCGACAGGAGCAGTTGGTATTCCAACTCGCTCGCCGAACCGAATGAGATCTGGCAGAAGCGCGCGAGTTCGGCGTCACCCGTCCGTCCACACCCCTCGGCGATGTTCGTTGGGATCGAACTGGCGGAGCGACGCATCTGGCTGGTCAGGCCGTAGATTTCTTCGCGTGGAAATGTCTTCGTGCCGGCGTAGACGGCAAGCACTAACTGGTGTGCCTTCTCCCACGCCCTGATGCTTCGAAAATCCCGCATCCATCCTCGCGGCTGAACTGCTGAACTGCTGAACTGCTGACCTGCTGACGAGCTAGCCCGCCATAAACTCGATAATCTCGGCGTTGATGCGCTCCGGGGCCTCGCGCATCATGAAGTGGCCGACGCCTTCGATCTTCTTCAGGTCGAAGTTCGCGAAGAAGTCGCCGAGTTTGTCCGACCAGGCGAAGGGGATGATCGAGTCGCTGTCTCCCCAGAGCACGCGCGTTTGCGTCTCGACTTTCTTGTCGGCGCCGGCGAACGCGCCGCCGCGCAGCGCTGCCCGATAGCAATTGAAGCCGCCACGCAGCGCGCCGGGCTGGGAGTAGGCCTCGACGTACGCGGCGATCTCGGCATCGGTCCAGAGATTCTTATTCGCCGACCACGCCGAGAGGAAGTGACGCAGGTAGATCTCCGTCGCCTGCTTGCTGGAGCCGACGAGGTCTTCTGCCCACGGCTGCTGATGGAAGAGCTGGTACCAGGTGTTGAGCACGTGCGGCAGCTCGAACCAGCGGCCGCCGATGCCGGGGTATGGCGGGTCGAACAGCATCAGTTTGTGCAGCCGTTCCGGATAGAGCCGCGCGAACCGCTGCGTCCAGATGGCGCCGAAATCGTGCGAGACGATGCGTACGTTGTCGAGGTGGTAGAAGTCGCAGAACGCCTTGATGTCCTCGGCAAACGCGGTGTCGGTATAACCCACTTCGGGCGCCGTGTCCGGCTTGTCGGAGTAGGCGAAGCCGCGCATATCGGGCACGATGACGTCGTAGTGCTGCGCGAGCGGCCCGATGTTCATGTGCCACTCGTACCAGAAGCCCGGCCAGCCGTGGATGAGCAGCAGCGGCTCGCCCGCGCCCTGGCGCGCGTAGTGCAGCTTCACGCCGTTCACGGTGACCTGGTGGTGGCTGATCTTGTCCACGGCCATGCGAAGGATCTCCTGTGCCGGAAGGTTAGCGGTGCAGCGGCGTAGGCAGTAGGGCCGCCGCCTGTCGCAAGTCGTCAGTCGTCGGGGGGGGAACCACGGATTACGCGGATTTCACGGAAGGGGTCGGGAGTCGGTACGCCGCGTCACCAATCACCAGTCCCAGCACCAGCGACCGGGTCAGTGCTCCTCATCGACGATCCGGTCGAGTAGCGCGCGCACAGTGAGGTTGAGCGCGCGGTGCTCGGGCTGGGTGAGGCCGCTGTCTTCGTCGAGCATGCGTGACGCCTCGTTGCGGGTGAGTTCGATCAGTTTCACGTCGGTGAGCCTCGCCACCTTGAGGCCGGGGAGGCCGGACTGCTTGGTGCCAAAGAACTGGCCGGGGCCGCGGAGCTGCATGTCGGCCTCGGCGAGCTTGAAGCCGTCGGTCGTTTCTTCCATCAACTCTAGCCGCGCGCGCGCTTCGTCGCTCGGCTCGTCGCAGAGCAGCAGGCAGTAGCTCTTGTCGGCGCCGCGTCCGACGCGTCCGCGGAACTGATGCAGCTGAGCGAGGCCGAAGCGGTCGGCGCCTTCAATCATCATCACGGACGCGTTGGGTATGTCGATGCCGACCTCGATGACCGCGGTTGAAACGAGGATGTCCACCTCGCCGTCGCGGAAGCGGCGCATCACTTCGTCCTTTTGCTTCGACGACATGCGGCCGTGCAGCAGCTCCAGCCGCAGATCCGGGTACACCTGTTGTCGAAGCCGTTCGTACTCGGCGGTCGCCGACTTCACGTCGAGCGTCTCCGATTCTTCGACGAGCGGGCAGATCACGAACGCTTGCCGCCCCTCCTCGACCTGCCCGCGCAGGAAGCGTTCGGCGTCGCCGCGCTCGTCGGGTCCGACCCAGGTGGTCTTGATCGCCTGGCGGCCCGGCGGCAATTCGTCGACCACCGAGATATCGAGGTCGCCGTAGAGCGTCAATGCGAGCGTGCGCGGGATCGGCGTTGCTGTCATCACCAGCATGTGCGGCGTGTGTGCCGCCGCCGCGCCCTTTTCGCGCAGAGCGGCGCGCTGCATGACGCCGAAGCGATGCTGCTCATCGACGACGGCGACGCCGAGATCGTGGAAACGCACGCCACCCTGGATCAGCGCGTGCGTGCCGCAGATGATGTCGATCTCGCCCGCTTCGATCGCCTCGTACAGCTCGCGCTTCTCCTTCGCCTTCAGGCTGCCGGTCAGCAACGCAATACGGATCGCGCTTGGCGCGGCGGAAGATGGAGGATGGAAGATGGACGATGGACGCACCGATCCATCTTCTATCTTCCATCCTCTATCTTCACCCCGATTCAAGTACTCGACCCGGGCGCTCGCGACCGGCCCATCCCCAGCAGCCGCGCCGAAGAGCGTCTTCAGCGTGCGGAAGTGCTGCTCGGCGAGGATCTCCGTCGGCGCCATCATCACTGCCTGGCGGCCGTTCTCGATGGCGGCGACGAGCGCGGCGGCAGCGATCACGGTCTTGCCGCTGCCGACGTCGCCCTGGATGAGGCGGGACATCGGGATCGGTTTGCGGAGGTCGTTGAGCACGTCGAACATCACGCGCTGCTGCGCGCCGGTAAGCGTGAACGGCAGCGATTCCGTGAATGCGCGCTCGACCGGCGCCGAGATCGGCGCGGGCTCAGCCGGGGCGGACTTCTGGAAGTGACGGCGGCGCAGCTGCATCGTCAGCTGGATCGGTAGCAGTTCCTCGAATGCCAGCCGCCGCCGCGCCCGCTCGAGCGATGCGCGGTCCGTCGGGTAGTGCATCTGCGTGACGGCTTCGGCGATCGATGCGAGGCTGAGGCGCTCGCGCATATCGGCTGGCAGCGGGTCGGGCAGCCGGGTAACGTAGCGGTCGATCGCCTCCTGCATGATGCGGCGAATCGTGCGGCTCTGTAGGCCGGCGGTGAGCGGGTAGATCGGCACGAGCCGGCCGGTGTGCAGCAGATCCTCGCTCCAGATCTCCCACTCCGGATTGTCGAACTTCGGCCGGCCCTGGTACTCGGCCACGCGGCCCGACAGCACGATCTCGGCGTTGACGGGGAGCTGCTTCGCGATCCACGGCTGGTTGAACCACGTGCACGACATCATGCCGGTCGAGTCGCCAACCTTCGCCTCCGTCGAGCGGATGCGAAACCCCATCTTCTTCTCGGTCGCGCCCCAGACGCGCACACGCACCGTCTGCTCGCGCCCAAACACCAACTGAGCGATCGGCACTGGTTCGCCATAGTCGACGTGCCGCCGCGGGAAGAACAGCAGCAGGTCGCGCACCGTGAAGACCTTCAGCTTTTCGAACTTCACCTTCAACGCGAAGGCGATGCGTTTGAGCGCCTGCAGCTCCGCGTCGACGCCGAGCGCGCCGAGTTCCTCCTGCGTGTAGGGGCGGGCGGGCTTGGGTGCCGGAGGGGTATTGGAGGTTGGCCGTTGAATGTTGGATGTTGGAGGGCGAGCGCTTCGTTCGGGCGTAGCAGGATCCTGATCTCGTTTCTCGCTTCCCGTTTCCCGCTTCCTATCGCCGTTTCCCGCTTCCTGCTTCTCGCTTCCGCCGCCGCGCACCGAAGCGAGCAGGCCCTCGAGCCACTCTTTGCGCTTCGACGGGGTGAGCGACCGATAGCCCGCGACAGGGAGAGCCTGGATGCGGGCGAAGACGTCGCTGCTGAGCTGCGACCCCTCGTGGGTGGTGAGGTTCTTGAGGAAGGAATCGAGGCCGGCCGTGACGGCGCGGTCGCTGAAGCGCTTCGAGCGCTCCAGCTCGAGGACTTTCCGAAGGCGGTCTTCGGTCATGGTGATCGTGACCAGGGACGGGGCCGCTTTCCAACCGGGCGCAGATACGACTGCGCTCTCAGATCTAGGTCATCTGTTCGAGATCAGCGTAGGGTGGTGGCGGATCGGAGTCAAGAACGGTGGACATTTCGATAGACATCAACGCAGGAGCGATGCTCGTGATGAGGGGCGTTCCGAATCTGATCTAGCCGACTCGGGCGCGGACATTCGTGCGGACATGAGCGGGACATACAGGTCATCGCTTGAGCGTGATGCCGTCGCCGACGACACTGCGTCTGAGTTTCCGGTAGCGCAGTCCGCACGGGCGGGAGTGGGGACAAACATCATGCTGCTGAAGGACAGGGTCGCGATCATCACGGGCGGCGGGCGCGGGATCGGGCGCGGCGTCGCACTGCGCTACGCGAAGGAGGGCGCAAAGTTGGCGCTGGTCGATATCCAGCAGGCGCACCTGGACCAGACGGCGAAGGTGCTCGACGAGAGCGGCACGGGCGTCGAGTACATCACGCTGCAGGCGGACGTGAGCTCGAGCGCGGACGTGCAGGGCTTCTTCGATGCGACGATCGCCCGCTTCGGCCGGCTCGACGTGCTCGTCAACAACGCCGGCATCGGCAATCCGACAGTCGGGATCGTCGACATGCCGGAGGAGGCGTGGGACCGCACGATCGCGGTGAACCTCAAGTCGGTATTCCTCTGCTCGAAGCTCGCGGCGAAGCAGTTCATCACGCAGGGCGGCGGCGGGCGGATCATCAGCGTGTCGTCGCAGGCGGGCAAAACGGGTTACCCCATGCTGACGCCGTACTGCGCATCGAAGGCCGGCGTAGTCCTCTTCACGCAGGCGTTCGCGAAAGAAGTCGGTGCGCACAGAATCAACGTCAACTGCGTGTGTCCGGGAACGATCGACACTCCGCTGTTGCGGGGAGCCGAGATGGGCCTGAACTTGGACGACGCGCAGTTCACGCAAGCCATATCGCGGATGCTCCCAACGATCCCGCTCGGCCGCGTTGGCTACCCCGAGGACGTGGCGAAGATCATCACGTTTCTCGCGAGTGACGACGCGGACTACATGACCGGGCAGGCGATCAACATTACAGGCGGCCAGGAGATGCACTGACGAGTTCCGAGTCTGTAGTTCACAGTTCGTAGTTCTTCCGTGGTGGAGCAAAATGCTCGTTGTGATGATGGGGCTGCCCGGGACGGGGAAGAGTGCCGTGGCCGAGGGCGTCGCGCGGGCGATCGGTGCGCCCGTGTTCTCGGTCGATCCGCTGGAAGCCACCTTGAATCGCTACGGCATCACGCGCGAGCACCGTTCCGACTATGCGGCGTACGGCCTCGTCGCGACGCTTGCGCGCTCGCAGCTCGAACTCGGGCAGTCCGCCATCGTCGATGCTGTGAACTCGATCGAGCTGGCACGTGCCTGGTGGCGTGATCTGGCTGCTGAGTTCGTCGTGGCGCGTCCGATCATCGAATGCGTTTGCAGCGATCTGGTGCTGCACCGCCGGCGGATCGAAGGGCGACGACGCGACATCCCGGGGTTCCTCTACGAGGACGGCGCAACATGGCCCGCAGTCGAACAGAGGCGCAAAGAGTACGAGATGTGCGCCGAGGATCACCTCGTGCTGGACGCAGTGAACCCGCTCGACGCGAACATACTCGAGGCCGTCGAATACGTAGGCTTCGAGTGGTAGTACGCCGCAACCTACAACCTGCAACCTGCAACCTATAACCTTCACCCATGAATTCCCGCATCGTCGCTGCTATCGCCGCTGGCAAGGCCGCCGCCGCCGCGTCGCGCCTGCTCGGGCGTGGCGGCGGGACGGCTATCGCCGGGCTGGCGGCGTTGCGCATCGACCCGGGCATCGTGCGTGCGCTGACGGAACAGGCTGGCGCGGGGGCGATCGCTGTCACCGGCACAAACGGCAAGACGACGACGTCGCTGATGCTCAGCGGAATCACGACCGCAGCGGGGTTGCGGCCGCTGCACAATCGCAGCGGGTCGAACCTGATGCGCGGCGTGGCGGCGATGCTCGTCGCGGAGGCGACGGTCACAGGCGCGATTCCGGACGCCCCACGACGGCTGGCGATTCTGGAAGTGGACGAGGCGACGCTGCCTGAGATCGCGCGTGCCGTTCGGCCGCGCGTCGTCGTGTTCACGAATCTCTTTCGCGATCAGCTCGACCGTTACGGCGAAGTCGACGCGGTGGCGTCGTCGTGGGAGCGGGCGCTCATGGAGCTTGGCAGCCCCGCTCCGGGCGGACAGGAGCTGTCGGCGATCGCGCTAAACGCCGACGATCCGGCCGTTGCGCACCTTGGCCGCGCGTATGGCGGCCGTATCATCTACTACGGCATCGATGATGTGAGCGCAGCTGGCCCGGCCGAGCAGCACGCCTCGGACTTCCGCACATGCCTCAACTGCGGCGCGGAGATCGCGTACACGGCGACGTTCTACGGGCACATCGGACACTGGCGCTGCCCCGAATGCGGCAACGCTCGCCCGACACCCGATGTACGCGTGACGCGAGTAGCGCTGCGTGACGATGCGACGGCGATGACGCTGGCGATGCCGGACGGCGCGAAGATCGAGGTGACGTTGCCGCTCGAGGGCCTGTACAACGCGTATAACGCGCTGGCGGCCGCGGCGGGCGCGTTCGCGCTCGGACTACCGCGCGAAGCGATCGTGTCCGCGCTCGACAACTTCTCCGCTGCGTTCGGGCGGCAAGAGCGGTTCGAGATTGAAGGTCGCGACGTGCGCGTGCTGCTGGGCAAGAATCCGACGGGGCTGAACCAGGTGCTGCGGACGATCGCTGCGCGCCACGGGCGCAAGCGCGTGCTGTTCTTCCTCAACGACGGCATCGCCGATGGGCGCGACATTTCGTGGATCTGGGACGCCGACTACGAGACCGTGCAGCCCCAGACGGACTGGACGCTCGCCGCGGGCACGCGCGCCGAAGATCTGGCGCTGCGACTGAAGTACGCCGGCTTCGCCGACGATGTGCCCGTAGAGCGCGAGACGTCCGCGGCGCTGCAACGCGCGCTCGATGCGACGCCCGCAGGCGAAACGCTGCACGTGGTGCCGACGTATACCGCGATGCTGGAGGTGCGGGAGGTGCTGGCGAAGCGCGCAGGCGCAGGCAGATTTTGGGAGGCTAGATGATGGAAGCCCCATTCCAAATGCACGGCGGAGCTGGCACACGCTCCGCAATCGCTCCCCCTCTCCACGTCGTGGAGAGGGGGTTGGGGGGTGAGGTGCGCGCGTGGCGCCAAGGTCGCATCACCGCCGGGATCGGTGCCAAGTGAGCATCACCCTTCGTGTCGCGCATTTGTACCCCCGGCTGATGAATATCTACGGCGACCGCGGCAACATCATGTGTTTGCGGCATCGCTGCGAGGCGCGTGGCATCGGGTTCGAGCTGACGGAGCTGGGGCTGCGCGACGGCTTGCAGCCCCTGGCGCACGACTTGATCTTTGCGGGCGGCGCGCAGGATCGCGAGCAGCGCGGCGTGGCCGACGATCTGCTGGCGACGAAGGCGGACGCGGTACGCGAGGCGGTCGAGTCGGATGTGGCGTTGCTAGCGGTGTGCGGCGCGTACCAGCTGTTCGGCCGGTTCTATCGCGAGGCGTCCGGGAACGAGCTGCCGGGCGTGGGGATCTTCGACCTCCATACGGCGCACCCGGGGCTCGGCGCGAAGCGGCTGATCGGGAACATTGTTGCGGAAATGCTTCCCTCTGCTCAGCACCCCGCCCGAGACGAAACGACAATCGTCGGTTTCGAGAACCACGGAGGGCGGACGCGGCTCGGCCCCGGCGCATCGCCGTTGGCGCGCGTGCGTCACGGCTACGGCAACAACGGCGAGGACGGGTTCGAAGGCGCGGTCTACCGCAACGCTATCGGCAGCTACATCCACGGTTCCTTGCTGCCGAAGAACCCCGCGCTGGCCGACCGGATCATCCGCACCGCGCTACAGCGCGTGCACGGCGACATCGACTTGGCGCCGATCGACGATCGTGCGGAAGATCGCGCGCACGCGGCGGCGCTGCGCCTGCGGTAGCCGGTCGTAGGCGAGCCGCCGGTTGAGCGTAGCCTGTGCGTCACCCTTCGCCTGACGGTTGGCGCTAGGCTGGCACCAGTAAGGTGATCGCAATGAAGATGCTGGTTGGTGTATTGTTGCTCGCCCTGGTTGTCGCGAGCACGTCGGCTTGCGGTGGAGATGGCCCGGCTACCCCGCCGACCCCTACGCCCGAGCCGGCAATCGTTGGACCGATCCTCGTGTACACAAAGCAAACGCCGTTCGAGGAGAGTGTGAGGCAGGTCGGCACACTCGTCACGGCATACGACGTAGGCGGCGCGCGGACCATTCATGAGAGTCCCATTGGACAGTCGGAGCCGACTCTCGACACTGCAATGGGTGAAGTCATATATGAGGGCCGAACCGCTGACGGGACGGAAATTCGCGCGGTCAACTTCAGCACCAGGAATGAGCGGGTTGTGTACCGTCCACAGCGTCCACTCGCGTTCGGGTTGGCCCTCTCACCCGATGGCTCGTCGCTGGCGTTGTCCGAGTTGGAATCGCTAGACCCGGCTTCGAAAACGTATGTCCTAGTGGTCGATGTCGCCAGCGGCGCGGCGCGAACCATCGCGACGTTCGCGGATCAAAGCGATGCGTTCCGAGGACGTCCGACGCCTCGGGTCTGGCGAGATGACGGAAGAGGGATTCTGGCGTCCGGTATCACGGCCAGTGGCGCTTCGGGGTGGTGGGCAACCATCATGCTCGACGGCGCGGTAACCACCCATCTTCGCGACTTTGCCTTCCCGTCACCAAACGGCCGCATCCTCGCACTCGACGATGTGAATGGTGTTGGCTGCATCCTGGCCGATGTTCAGCGCCTGCGGTTGTTCGACGTTGATGCCAATGCCGAGGTCGCTCGCGTCGAGGACGCGGGACGTGGGCTTCTAGAATCTGGTGAATGGTCTCCTGATGGTGACTCGCTGCTGTTCCAGCAATTCGCTACTTCGCCGGACCCGCAAAACGACTGTTTGCCGAAATACGGCGCGGCATCAGGGAGATGGTTCGTCCTCAAGGCGAGCGGCGGCCCGCCCGAGCCCGTCGCCGATGTCGCAGCGCTACGCGCCAAGTGGCGGCCGGAGGCCCGTATCGATCTGAACTGCGTCAATGGATCGGCCGATGTTTTCGGCAATTGCCCCGGACTGGATGTTCGGACACTGCTGGTGGACGGCACCGAAATCGACCGCGGAGACAGCATCCGTGTCCTCGGGTTCATTCACCCTCAGGACTGATCCCGCGCACACGCCGAAGACGGCACGCGTCCGGCGTGCCGCCTTTTCCTCGACGCAACACTGCTGCGCTCAACCGGCGACGACGGCCTCCAGCACGGCGTTCAGGTAGTCGCGAGGAGGAGGGGGACATACCACCTCGCGCGTCCCGTCTTGCTCCTTGGGGTCTTCGTCGAACCGCATCGATTCGATGCGGATGGTTGCATGTGGGAGGATGGCGCTGGCTAGCAACGCGGCCGCATCCTCGTCGCCGACGGTCGCGACCATGACGGCCGCGCACGCGCCCTCGTCAGGCAGAAGTGCGACGGAGTGCATGCCGCCCGCGCGCAGGCGCGCATCCTGGCGCAGCACGGAGATGCGGATATCGGACGGCTGTGGCTGCGGCGTTCCGGTCCAGTTCAGCATTGAGATGTAGGTCGGCATCACTTCTCCACCCCCCCGGTCGCGTTCCGGCTGGTTGCCGTCACCGTAGGTATCGGGTCGTCCGCATTAACGCGCCTTCGAGAATGTGTTGGACATCTGTTAAACGGAGCACCTTCCAGGCGGCTGCCGATACTCTCCTGGCGGAGGCTGTACACGCGAGGCGTATGTGCCGTACCGTTGCGTTGCGGCGAAGCCGTACAGGAGGCGCGTGAACGACGAGGCGGCGATACCGGGCGAGCCATCGGACGCTGGTGACGGCACATCGACGCGCAGCTTCGGGCTGGGTGGCCCGCCCGAGCCGATAGCAGCGCCGGTCGACCCTGCGCCGCTAACGCCTGTGGTCGACCCCGCATCGCAAGCGCCTGCGGCCGACTCCGCGGCGTCCGTGCCAGCCGGGATGGTGGCAACGCCCGTCGCGATTCCTGCTGCTGCGCCTGCCCGGCCAACGTACGGCTTCGCAAACGCTTCAGTGCGAATCGATGGCACCGTGCCGCCGCCGGTACAGCGATCGCTGCGCGTTGACGTGCGGCAGGCGCGCACGCGCGTGCGATCGACCGCGAAGTGGACTGGGGCGATCGTCAGCACGATCACGCTGTTCAGCTGCCTGGCGGTGGCCGGCACGTACATCGCCAACCTGACGCAAGCCGATGAGGATGCCGCTGGAGCGCTGCTTGCGATCGTCGTATCGCTCGGCGTCGGCATCGTCTTCGGTATGGGGCTGATGTTCATTTCGATGAAGACGTACTCGAAGGTCGTGTTCGCGCCGCTGTCGGTCTTCCTGATCACCGCTGGTTTCCTGATGATGGTGTTTGCGCCCGTGGTCCGCCAGATGAACACGCCGGAACTCGCCGAGTACCAGGCGTTCAGCGACTTGCTCTGGTTCGGGCTGCTGTCGTTCGTGCTCGGCATCGCGCTGGCTGCGATGTGCATGCGTTGGGCCCTGCGGCCGCACGCTATCCGCCGCATCGCGCGCTGGTCGCGCCTGCTGGGATCGGCGTACGGCGTGCTGCTGGGCATCTCGGGCGGCTTCGCGATCGTCGGACTGTTCACGCTCCTCAACAACGAGGCGACCTCCAGCAACGGCCGGGCTGTCAGCGTTGTTGAACAGGCGATATCGGTGGCTGCGATCGCGATGTGGTCGTTCGTGCCCGGTCTGATCCTGACGTACCACGGCATTTCGGCTTCGACAGGAGAAGGCTCGAGCGAGTATCGGCCACCGATCGCTGCGATCGGCTTCGCACTCTTCGCCGGTGTGCTGGTCGTTGGTCAGATGAACATGGGCGCCGACAACCCGATCGCGGCGCCGATGCCGCTGCTGCATGTTGCTGCCGCGGCGCTCCCCGGCCTGACCTTCGCGGCGATGGCGGGACGCGGCTCCGTCCTTCGCGGCCGGCCCGTGCGCTGGGTGACCTGGCGCCAGTTCACGCTCGCGATTGCTATCAGCATGGCGGTGGCGACTAACATCGCGATCTATTTCGAGTCACTCGGCGGACTAGGCGGCGTTGTCCTGCTGCTCGTCCACCACGGCACGTTTGCCCAAGCGCAGAGTTGGAGCGGGATCACGGATAGGATCGGCGAGGCCGACTTCATCCTCTCGCGCAACGAGCAGTTCATCGCGGCGCTCATCGTCGCATCGATCTGCGCGCCCCTCTCGGAGGAGTTCGCGAAGAGCCTGGGCGTGCGGTTCATGCTGCGCCGGACTATGACGCGCGGCCAGGCGTATATGCTTGGAGCCGCCGCCGGGGCGGGCTTCGGCTTTCTTGAGGCGATGCTCTACGGCCTGAGCGGTATCCAGGACAGCCTGGGAGACTGGTGGCAGATCATGCTGCTGCGCGGCGGCAGCACGTCGCTGCACGTCTTCTGCACGGGCCTCACCGGCGTCGCCTGGTGGTACTGGACGGTACCGAAGCGCTCGTGGCTGGCGGCCGGGCTCTTTGGCCTGGCGGTGTTCTTTCATGCGGCGTGGAACGCGGCGTTCACGCTGCTCGAATCGCGCATCTTTGGCCTCGATACGCTGAGCGACCGCACGCTCGAGATCATCGCCTACGTGATCGTCGTCGCCGTCTCGTCGGCGTTCATCGTGGCCATACCGATCGTGGCGCGCCGTCTTCGCGACCCTGCGCCACCCAGTGCCGAGGGCACGCCGCTGGCGGCGATCGCTCCGTGGCTGGGGTGAGGGGGTGCGAGTCTCTCGGTCTTTCAGTCGCTCAGTCGTTCGGTTCTGCCGCTGTCGCCCGTGCGCAATAGCGAGGGCTGCGGTCTTCACACTGTCGGCTGAGCGACCGAAAGACCGAGGGACTGAGCGACTTCCTGCCCCACAACGAAAAACGAGGGCGGCATTGCTGCCGTCCTCGTTGTTTATCGAAGGCCCCGCCTCCTTCGACACAGACAAGAACGGGTACCCTTGTTCGCCATTACAAGTTCGGCGGCATAGAGTTTACGATTGGTGAACACTGGTCGAACTGCGTCAAGTTTCGAAGCTCGGAGAGCCAACTGACGATGGAGCAGCCGTTATCCGCGCGTAGTGTCTGGCAAGCTCGATGACGGCTTCCGCGTCCGCGGCAGAGACGAAACTGGCGGAGTTCCTGGCCGGTGTCCGGGCGCAGGTGCCGCTGCTGCTGGGCGTTGCGCCGTTCGGCATGGCATACGGCGCGTACGCCGTCAAGACAGGACTGCCGTCCGGACTGGCGCAGGCGATGTCCGCCATCGTCTTCGGCGGCGCCAGCCAGTTCGTCGGCGTCCGCCTCATCGGCAACGGCGTGCCCGGCGTCATCATCGTTCTGACGACGCTGCTGGTCAACGGACGCCACATGCTCTACAGCGCCTCGCTGGCGCCGTACACCGCCCATCTGGCGCGGCGTTGGCGCTGGCTGCTGGCGTATCTGCTCACAGACGAGGCCTACGCCACGGCGATCGCGCGCTACCGGCGCGCGGGTCCGGCGACGCACGCCCACTGGTTCTTCTTCGGCAGCGCGCTGGCGCTGTGGTCGACGTGGCAGATTGCGACGGCCGTTGGCGTCTTTGTGGGCGCTGCCGTGCCGGCCAGTTGGTCGCTGGACTTCGCGCTGCCGCTGACGTTCCTCGCCATCCTGGTGCCGGTGCTGCGTGGCCGCCCAGCCATCGCAGCGGCGGCGATAGCCGGTGTGATCGCCGTCATCGGGTTCCGCTGGCCATACGGCACGGGGTTGCTTACCGCGATGCTGCTCGGCATGGCCGCCGGCATCGCTGCGGATGTCGCGCTGGGTTCGCCCGAGCCCGCGGACGAAACGGTGGCCGGATGAGGCTCTGGATCATCATCATCGCGATGGGCATCGTGACGTACGGCATCCGGCTCTCAGTGCTGGCCTTCGTCCACCATAGCGCCCTGCCGCGCACGGCCCGAGACGCCCTCCGCTTCGTCACGCCGGCAGTGCTGGCGGCGATCATCCTGCCCGCCGTCGTGTACACGCGCGGCGCCGGCCACTTCGACGTAACGCCCGGCAACGAGCGCCTCGTCGCGGCGCTGTTGGCGTCCGTCGTCGCCTGGGCGACGAAGAGCGTCTGGGCGACGATCGCGGTCGGGATGGCCGCGCTGTGGGTGTTGCAGTGGGCGGTGGGCTAGCGCGATTTCGCGCGCGTTGGCTTCCCGAGCGGTACGCTTGCGACCACTCTTGTTGAAACGGAGCGAGGCGCGATATGGACGACGCCAAGATGCCGCCGGACTTGGAGCAGACCGCGCTCGGCGCCCGTATACGGACGTTCCTTCACCACGTGCGAACGGGCGCGCGTGAACTGTCGGATGAGGAGCTCGCCGCCCACTGGGCCAGCTCCAACCCGCGCTACGGAGGTTATCGAAACGAGTACGCCCGGTCGAGCGAGCGCATGGGCGAGTTCGTCGTCACGGCGTACGAAGTACGAGGATCGTTCGCTGGCGCCGCGCTGGCCCAGGACGCCTCGGGTAAGCGCTGGCGATGCAATGTGGTGGTGGACGAGAATCCGCCGCATCTCATTCTCGGCTCGGCCGTGTTCCCTTCACCACCTGGGGTCACGGCTCGTGAAGCAAATGACGCGGATGCGGCCGTCCTCCGCGACATAGAATCGCGGACACCACTCGCAATCGGCGCGGACAAGATCTTCTACGATCGCGGCTCGGACTATTTCGTCGGCGAGCGCCTGATGGGTGACGCAGAGATGTTCGTCGTGGAGCGCGATGGGCGCGTGGTTGGCCTCTCAGGAAGGGCGTTCCCTGAAGTACGCATCAACAACACGATCCACCGAGGGTTGTACATCCATCGGCTTCGACTCCTACCGGAGGCGCAAGGCGAAGGAGCGAACGGGCCGCTCAACGCGGTGAAGATGGAGCGCGGAGTCGTACAGGAGAACGCCGGGTACGTCTCGTACGCCTTCATCGCCAGTGGCAACCAGACTGCCCTGCGCATGGTAGAACCGCAAAGGTTGTGGAGCGTCGGCGCCGTAAGGCTGATTCTCGACACGCAGCGCGTTGCCGGCGCCGCTGCCTGGCGGCCCGCCGAGCCATCTGACGCCGTTCGCCTTGTCGAACTCTTCAACCGCACGCACGAGACCGAGGAGATGTTCGTGCCGTTCACGATCGCCTCGCTCACTACGCGGCTCGAGCGCGAGCCCGCAGCCTACTCATGGGGCAATATCCTTCTCGGCGACAGGGCGGCCATCGGGATTTGGCCCGCGCGCCTCGGCGTTAGGCGGGAGAGCGAAGGCGCGGTGACGGAAGATGTCCGCGCACTCGTACTCGATTTCGGCTGTGATGCCGGTGCGGAAAGCGATCTCGCGGCGGGCGTGCGTTCGGCGTGCGCCAGCCTGGCCGAGCAAGGCACGACGGAGCTGAGTCTGTTCAGCTCGCCGCCATCGCGCGGCTTCGCGATGTTAAGCGCGCTTGCGAAGCGCGCTGAGCCCTACGTCGTCCTGTGCTGGAAGCCGCCGGGCCCAGAACTGGAGCAGCGGGGCGTGTACGTGGATCAGCTCTATTTCTGATGCCTCTAAGGCCGCCGCCGAAACCGCTAAACTATCTGCACTCCGGTCGATACACAGGTGATAGAGGATTGCTATGACGGCAGTAGCTTCGGAGATCGAGCAGAAGGCGCAGGCGGCGAAGCGGGCGGCGCGGCGGTTGGCGACGACGTCGACGACCGTCAAGAACGCGGCGCTGAACGGCCTCGCGGACGCGCTGGTCGCGCACGAGAGCGAGATTCTCGCCGCGAATGCGCAGGACATCGAGCGCGGGCGCGGCGATGGCCTGACGGCTGCCGTGCTCGATCGGCTGACGCTGACGTCCGAACGCCTTGCGGCGATTGCCAACGACGTGCGGGGCGTCGCGGCGCTGCCCGACCCTGTGGGCGAGAGCATCGAGATGCGCACACTGCCGAACGGCATGATCGTCGGCAAGATGCGCGTGCCCTTCGGCGTCATCGGCGCCATCTACGAAAACCGCCCGAACGTCACGGTCGATATCGCCTCGCTCTGCCTCAAGGCCGGCAGTGCGACGATCCTCCGCGGCGGCAAGGAGGCGTTGCAGTCGAACATCGTCCTCGGCCGCGTCATCGATGGTGCGCTGGCCGCGGCGGGCGTGCCTGAGGGTGCGGTACAGATCATTGAGTCGAGCGACCGCGCGATCGTTGCCGAGATGCTGGCGATGAAGGAGTACATCGACCTCGTGGTGCCGCGGGGCGGCGAAGAGCTGATCCGTTTCGTCGAGAAGAACGCGACGATGCCCGTACTGATCGGCGGCATCGGCGTCTGCCACACCTACGTTGATGCGGACGCCGATCTCGTGAAAGCTCGCGACATTGTCGTCAACGCAAAGACGAGGCGCTACAGCATCTGCAATGCGCTCGACACAATCGTCGTGCATGCGGATGCCGCCGCGCGCTTCCTGCCCGAGGCCGCGCGCGCCATGGCCGAGAAGGGCGTCGAGCTGCGTTGCGACGACCGTGCGTACGCGATCCTCGACGGAACATACGGCAGCGTGCGCGCGGGCGCAGAGGACTTCGGCAAGGAGTTCCTGGCGCTCGTCGCATCGGTGGCCATTGTCGATTCGTACGACGAGGCGGTGGACTTCATCTACCGCTACAGCAGCGGCCATTCCGACGCCATCGTTACGGAGAACTACAGCACGGCGATGCGGTTCCTCCGCGAGGTCGATACGGCCGTCTGCTACGTGAACGCGAGCACGCAGTTCACCGACGGCGCGCAGTTCGGCATGGGTGCCGAGATTATCGATGCCACGCAGAAGTTCCACGCGCGCGGCCCCGTCGGCCTGCGCGAAATCTGCACGTACAAGTGGATCGTCTTCGGCGACGGGCAGATTCGCGCGTAGTGCTGCTACCCACGCGGCGGATATCGTCCGCCTGCTCGCCACGTCATACCGCGATACTCAACCATGTCGATCGCTCACACATGGGGCACCCGCCCAGACGAACGAGCGCTGGCCTTCGCGGCCGACCGCTACGTGGACGGACGGATCGACGCCTGGTACCGAGGCGTGACCGTAGATGCGCCTGCGCCGGTGGCGTTTCGCTGGCTCTGTCAGCTCCGCGTCGCGCCCTACAGCTACGACTGGATCGACAACCTCGGCCGCCGCAGCCCGCAGCGCCTCACCCCGGGGCTGGAAGTGCTCGCAGTCGGCCAGCGGGTGATGTCGATCTTCGAGATCGCCGAGTTCGAGCAAGATCGCCAGATCACCGTGCGGACCCGAGGCTCGAAGCCGTTCGGTTCATTCGCGGTGACGTACATGGTTGTCGAGGAGTCTGGCGGGCTCACGCGGCTTCTCGTAAAGATCAGTTCGCCGCCCCCGCGCGGTATCCGCGCCGCGATCACGCATGCCGTGATGGCGTGGGGCGATCTGGTGATGATGCGTCGTCAGCTGCTGAACCTGAAGCGGCTGTCAGAAGCCACTCAGCGCGACGCACCGGGCGTGATCGGCCAGAGTTCAATCGAGCCACCATAGGAAATGGAGCGCGGGCGCCCCGCCCGACGGCCTCGCGCGAAAGCCAGCGTCAAACGCGTGTTTGACAGACCAGACCTCACGCGCCATCGACAAGACTCTCACTGTCGTTCTGCTTCTGTGGTGACCGGCTCGGCGCCGGAAAGCGCTGCTTGAACGTGAAAGCTTGTGCCGTCGGTCCGTGCGCGCGCAGGTAGTCGAGCAGCTCGTCCGCTTCGGCGACAGTGGGGATGACGCCGGCCGGGATCCACCAGAGCACCATCGACGCCTCGCGCATCTCCTCGAACCATTCGCGGCGGCGGCGGAACACTTCGACGTGCGCGCTGTGGTAGGCGTACTCGAACAGCGTCTCCGCCGACTCCCAGATGGTGTAGTTGATGATGATCGCGTCGTCGCCACGTACGCGCACGCCGGTCGACGTGCCGTCGGCGTCCTGATGGCGCCACACGAAGCCGGGACTGCGATCGCCGAGCGTGTTGATGCGGTCGAGCGCGCTGACGAAATCGGCAAGCCGCGGACCGTCGAGCGGCGCAAGCAGCCGTGCGATGTTGTACTGCGCCAGGTGCCATGCGGCTCCGGTCATCGTGGTAGCGCTTCCCTCAGCACGAATAGTGGGCGAACACGCGCCGGACCTTCCGATGGTCGTCGAGGAACAGCACCTCCGCCACGGGCTTTTCGCTGACGCTGGTAAAGTAAAGCGTCACACTATCGACGCAGAGCAGCGTGTTGAGCAGCGTGAACTTCAGGTCGGGATACTTCGTCAGTCCGGCCGTGAAGTACTCGCGCAGCGCCGCGCGGCACGTGACGACGCCACCGCCCGTCAGCTCCGCTGCCAGCTGTGACGCCAACTCCGCATCGTCGGTGTACAGCGCAACGATCGCATCGAGATTGTGCGTGTTCCAGACGGCGCAGCGCTTCTCAGTAAACGCTCTCGCTTCGTCGGCCGTCAAGCTCATCAGTACCCGCATCTACCTTCTGCGTAGTCCGCGCAATCTGTGGTTCCGAACGTTACGGCCGCGAAACGATGATGCTCGCCGCATGCCCGAGCCCGAACGCGTTCACCATCGCCTTTGTGCCGTGCA
>CAYWOO010000165.1:0-12688 GCA_964458665.1 uncultured Dehalococcoidia bacterium | reverse complement strand
CAACGAGATCGACTGGGACTACTGGCGCCAGCGCGCCAAACAGACGCCGGCGGCTCGCAACCACGTCTCGTTCGCGATGTCTGCGGAGGGCCCGGCGACGACCTACGACTGGTCCGAGGTGTTCCTGGATCCGGCATCACCTCTGGCCGGCGTTCGCTTCCTCGCCCAAGCGCTGTCGAAGCGGGAGAACGCCTTCGCCGACCGTGTCGTGGCCAGCCTGGGGCCGCAGGCACCGCGGCGCGCCGACGTGAAGCGCGCGTATCGCGACAGTTTCGCGCTCCCGTTCTCGCGAGCCGTCGAGAGGCTCGCCGTACGCCCGATCTACGGCCCGAGGGAGCGGAAGGAAATCGAAGATCTCTTCGACCAGCTCGATGGCCTTCACAAAGATCTGGTTCAGGCGATCGTCGCGGCGAGCGCGTCGACAGCGGTAGACGACATGACTCGACGGATCGAAGACGCCGAGCAGGAATGGGGCGACGAGCTGGCCGCCGAGCTGGCCCAAGCTGGGCTGCCACCCTCCTTCGAGCTGAAGGAGCCGATTCCCAAACTGCGCTTTCGCGTGAAGCTGGTGATGCCCGCCGCCATCACCCGAGCCAACACGTGCTTCCAAGGCGACACGGCGTTCTGGGAGTTCGACCAGGACGACCTGTACGGCCGTGGCTTCGAGATGTGGGCCAAAGCGGGCGGGCGATAGCCGAAAAGCCGCCGCGTATAATCGCGGCGTGCCCCTCACCCACCTCGATTGCCCGAAATGCGGGCGTCGTTACGAGCCCAACCAGGTCCTGAACCTCTGCGAGTGCGGCTCGCCGCTGCTGGCGCGCTACGACCTCGAGCGCGCCGCCAAGGACATGCGACCCGGACATCTCGCGCTGCGCGAACCCTCGATGTGGCGCTACCGGGAAGTCCTGCCCGTCGAGGATCCCGACGACCGCGTGAGCCTGGGCGAAGGCTACACGCCCTTGCTGCCCGCGCCGCGGCTCGGAGCCAGGACCGGCCTGCCGCGTCTCTTCATAAAAGAGGAAGGCGGCAACCCGACGGGATCCTTCAAGGCCCGCGGCCTGTCCGCCGCTGTTTCGATGGCCAAGGCGCTCGGCGCCAAGGAAGTCTGCCTGCCCTCCGCAGGCAATGCGGGAAGCGCGCTCGCGGCCTACGCGGCGCGAGCCGGTTTGAAGGCCCACGTTTTCGTTCCGAAGGACATCGCGCGGGTCTTCCTGATGGAGACCGAGTCCTACGGCGCGCACGTGGAGACCGTGGACGGCCTGATCACGGACGCCGGCCGGATCTGCGCCGAGCGCGCCCGGCAGAACGGCTGGTACGAGTGCGCGACGCTGAAGGAGCCCTACCGCATCGAGGGCAAGAAGACGATGGGCTATGAGCTCGCCGAGCAGATGGGCTGGAAGCTGCCCGACGCGATCCTGTATCCCACTGGCGGCGGCACCGGGCTGATCGGCATGTGGAAGGCATTCCAGGAGCTGGAGACGATGGGTTTCGTGGGCCCCGGCCGGCCGCGCATGTACTCGATTCAAGCCGAGGGCTGCGCGCCGATCGTGAAGGCCTTCTCCGAGGGCAAGGACGAAGCGCCGATGTGGGTGGGCGCCACCACCCACGCGCATGGGCTGCGCGTGCCCAAGGCGCTCGGCGATTTCCTGATCCTGCGTGCGATGCGCGAAAGCCACGGCGCCGGCGTCGCCGTTTCGGAGGCCGAGATCATCCAGGGCGTGAAGGAGGGCGCAGCCAGCGAGGGCATCTTCATGGCGCCCGAGGGCGGGGCGTGCGTGGCGGCGCTCCACAAGCTGAAGGCCTCCGGGCACCTCGGCCCCGACGACTCGATCGTCGTCTTCAACACCGGCACCGGCTTCAAGTACGCCGACAACATGGCACCGCTCTGGTGAACGCCACCGAGCGCCTCTACTGGAGCGACCCGTACCTGCTCGAGTTCGACGCGCGCGTGCTCGAAAGGCCGGAGCATCAGGGTCAGCCGGCTGTCGTCCTCGACCGCACGGCTTTCTACGCCGAGAGCGGCGGCCAGCCGTGGGACACCGGCACGCTCGACGGTGTGCGGGTGAAGGCGGTCGTCGAAAAGGGCGATCAGATCCTTCACGTGCTCGAAGCCGCGCTCGGCGCGGATGCCGTCCACGGACGCGTCGACGCCATCAGGCGGCGCGATCATCGGCAGCAGCATCACGGCCAGCACCTGCTTTCCCAGGCGATCGTGGAGCTGCATCGCTCGGAGACCGTCAGCTTCCACCTCGGAGCGGAGACCTGCACGATCGATTTGGACCGCACCCTCGACGATGCGGCGCTCGGTGCTGCAGAGACGCGCGCCAACGAGATCATCTGGGACGCTCGAGCCGTGCGCGTGCGCAGCGTTCCGCGCGAGGAAGCGCTGGCACTGGGCCTCGACTTCTCGGAGCACGTGGGGCCACTGGTGCGGCTGATCGAGGTCGAGGACTTCGACCTGCGACCGTGCGGCGGGACGCACCCGCGTTCGACAGCCGAGGTCGGCGTGGTGGTGGTGTTCGGCCTCGAGCGGCACAAAGGCGGTTCGCGGGTGTCGTTCGTCTGCGGCCATCGCGCGCTCGCGGCGCTGCGCCAGCGGACTGCCGTGCTGGACCAGGTCGGCGGCACGCTGGCGGCGGGGCTCCTGGAGCTGCCGGCGGCGGCAAAGGCAGCCGTCGACCGCCTGGCGGCCGCCGACAAACGCAATCGAGAGCTGACGGAGTGGGCGCTCGAAGGCGAAGCGCATCGCGTGCTGGCGGAGCTTCCAGGAACCACGATCATCCGGGCCTACGACGCCTGGTCAGCTCAGGACCTGCGCACGCTGGCCCAGAAGCTCGTCCAGCTCCGGCCGTGTGTCGCGCTGCTGGGCAGCCGCGCCGAAAAGGCCCACCTGGTGTTCGCGCAATCCGACGGCCTCACCCACGATCTCGGCGCCGCTCTCAAGGCGGCGCTCTCGGTCGTCGACGGCCGTGGCGGAGGCCGCGGCAACGTCGTTCAAGGCGGCGGAGAGCGGATCGAAAAGCTCGACGCAGCCCTGGCGAGCGCCTCGGCGGCGCTCGGGGCCAAGCCCTGAACAAGGCCGGAACCAGGACGTACGTCCTGCTGGGAACGGCCGTCGCGCTGATCTCGTGTGGCTCGATCCTGGTCCGCGCCGCGCAAGCTCCGGCGCTCGCCACGGCGTTCTACCGGATCGGCCTGGCGGCTCTGTTCGTCGCACCGTTTTCGATCAGCGCCCTGATCGCCGCGTGGCCGGGTTTGAATCGGCGTGGGCGCGTGGCGCTGTTCGCCGCGGGCGGCTGCCTGGCGCTTCATTTCGTCACCTGGATCGCCAGCCTGTCGTATACCAGCGTGGCCGCGTCGGTCTTGTTGGTGAACACCGCGCCGCTCTTCAGCATCGCATTATCGGGGCTGCTGCTGCGCGAGTCGCCGACATTCTCGGTGGCTTTGGCGACGCTCCTGGGCCTCGCCGGCGCGGGCCTGATCGGCATCGGCGACTACCGAGGCGATCTCGGCTCGCTGAAAGGCGCGGCGCTCGCGGTGGCGGGCGCGGCGACGCTGGCGGGCTACCACGTGGCCGGACGGGCGCTGCGCGCGGCGCTCCCGCTGCGCGCCTATCTTCTCGGCGCGTGGGGTATTTCGGCCGCCATCCTGGGCGTCCTCGCGGCGGCCGCCGGCACGCCACTGCTCGAGTTTCCGGCGCGCACCTGGGCCGCCTTCCTGGGTCTGGCGATCGTGCCGACGCTGCTCGGCCACGGCCTGGTCAACCTCTCCCTACGATCGCTCCCCGCGCCGACAATCGGTCTGTTTCTGCTCGGAGAGCCGCTCAGCGCAGCCGCGCTCGCCGGTTTCTTTCTCGGCGAGATTCCGACGGGCTGGACCTTCGCGGGTGGCGCGGTGGTGCTGGCGGCGCTTACGCTGGTCGTCCTCGGGGAGCGAGCATGAGCAAGCGCCGCGTTCACGTCCTGTTCACCGGCGGAACGATCTCGATGCGGATCGACCCCAAGACCGGCGCCGCGGTGCCGGCGCTCTCGGGAGAAGAGATCGTGTCGCGCGTCCCCGGCCTCAGGAAGGACGCTCTGCTCGCGCTCGAGAACTACGCGCGGCTGCCCGGTCCGCACGTGACACCGCCGTGGATGTGGCGCTTGCGCGGACGCGTGGCGCAGCTCGTGGCCGATCCGAGAGTCGACGGTGTGGTGATCACCCACGGCACCGACACGCTCGAGGAGACGGCCTTCCTGCTCGACCTGACTCTCGATACCGAGAAGCCCGTCGTCTTGTGCGGCGCGATGCGAACGATCTCGGACCCGGGCTGGGATGGCCCCGCGAATCTGCGATCCGCGGTGCGGGCCGCCGCTCACGCCGATGCCGGCGGACGCGGCGTGATGGTGGCCGTGGGCGAAGAGATCCATGCGGCTGCCGAAGCCACCAAATGGCACACCCAGAACCTGGCGGCCTTCCGATCTTCACGGGGACCGATCGCGACGCTCGATCGTGGTCAGGTGGTCTTCTTCCGTCCCCCACAGCGCGGACCCGTGTTGCGCGCCAAACGCCTGGTCGCCAACGTGGACCTGCACGTGATGGCGACAGGCGTGGACGACGCGCTGCTGCGTGCTTCGATCGCCCGCGGCGCCCGCGGACTGGTGATCGAAGCCACCGGCTGCGGCAACGTTCCGCCGGCGGCGCTTCCTGGGATTCGCTCGGCCCTGGCAAAGCGAATTCCGATGGTTCTCGTTTCGCGCTGCGGCGCGGGCCGCGTCACGCCCGCCTACGGCTACGAAGGCGGCGGCCTGCAACTCCAGAGGATGGGGCTCATCTTCGGTGGCGATCTGTCCGGCCCCAAAGCGCGCATCAAGCTGATGGTCGCCCTGGGAGTCACGAGCGAACCTGCCCAGGTCCGCCGGCTCTTCGAAGCCGGGACCGCCTCCGTCTGAAGATCCTCACAGCTTTTCCGCAGCAAACCGGAAGGAACCGCAGTCGTTCCTCAGCCTATCGGCACGCCACCAACAGGTTTCCAACAGCGTTTTCCACAGGCGTCGAGTCTTCGAGCGTGAGCGATCATCGCCGCGGCGGCGGCGCGGTCGACTCACGCACGATCAGCTGCGTCGTGAACCGGGGCAATGACGCGGGATCTCCTCGCAGCTCGCGCAGCAGCGCCGCGACGGCTGCCGCTCCCATGTCGATCTCCGGCTGGCGAACGCTGGTCAGGGCAGGTGTGGTGTACGCCGAGTGCGGGCGGTCGTCGAATCCGACGATCGAGACGTCACGAGGAATCCGAATCCCGCGCAAGAAGAGCGCGTGCATGGCGCCATAGGCCATCGGGTCGTTGGCCGCGAAGATGGCCGTGAAACCGATCCGGCGCCGCAGCAGGCTCTCGACGGCGCGGGCGCCCGAGGCCGTTTCGAAGTCGCCCTCGACGATCAGCCGCGGATCGCTCTTCAGCTTCGCCTCGGAGAGCGCCCGCCCGAACCCGAGGATCCGATCCGCCGCATGCTGGTGGTAGGAAGGGCCGGCGACGTGCACGATGCGCTTGTGTCCGAGGGCGATCAGGTGCTTCGTCGCTTCATAGGCACCCGACAGGTTCTCGGCAACCGCGCAACGCTCCTCGAGGCCCGCGATCTTGGGGCCGACATTGACGAACGGAAGCTTTCGCGCCAGCTCCCGGAGCTTCTCTTCCTGAAAGTGCCCGACGGCGATCAAGGCGGCGACACGGCTCCGCAGCAGCAGGTCGATTGCGGCGTCGGCTTCGGCCGGCTGGCGTGCGCTCGCGAACAGCGGGTAGTAGCCACTATTCCGTAGACCGGATTCGATGCCTTGGAGCGCTTGTCCATAGAACTCGCTGGCCAGGTCTTCGGTCAGCACGCCGAACGTGCGCGAGGTTCCGCGGGCCAGCCACTGCGCCACCGCGCTGGGCTGGTAGTGGACCTGCTCGATCACGGCCAGCACGGCGCCGCGCTTGGCGGTGCCGACGCGCATGTCCGCGTTCACGACCCGCGACACGGTGCTGGCCGAAACCTGCGCCAGGCGAGCGATGTCACGGATCGTCAGGGAAGACTTCGGCGGCCCGGATCTGGCGCGCATCGGTTGAGCGGAAAAGTACTTGTCCGGGCGGTGCGCGTCAAGCGGCGCGAGAGCCGGCGCCGTCGAGCGGGGCATGCCCAAGAACGGAGCGGGCAAGGCGTTGGCCTTGCCCGCTCCCGAAGATGTACTAGCTCGAGGTTAGAACTGGAAGCGCGCCACGAGCTGCAAGGTCCGGGGCGGTCGCACATCGGTGACCGCGCCGAAACCTGTCAAGTTGACCAGATTTCCGCTCGCGTCGTAGGGCAGGTTGGTCGGCGTCGGGTCGGCCAGGCTGCGAACCGCCAGCGTGGAGTTGACGTCGAAGAACTGCGTGTGATTGAGTGCGTTGAACGCGTCGAGCCGCAACTCGAGCCTCCGAACACCGCCCATCGTGAACGATTTGGAGAGACTGAGGTCCCAGTTGTTGGTCGGCGCGCGGTTCAAGAAGTTGCGGCCCGACTCGAGCCCGATGCTCCCGACCGCGGGAATCCTGAAGGCGGAGGCGTCGAGCTGCTTGTAGGGGTCGCTGCTGTTGCCGCTGCCGGGGTTGCCCACGACGACGACGCGCGCGCCCTCGGCCTGTTGCGTCCCCGTCAACCCGTAACCCGAGAGGCCGGGAATGTTCACGCTGATGTTATAGGGCTGGCCCGATTGATAGCGGTAGACACCCGAGAGCTGCCAGTGGTTGAGGATCTGCCCGAGCACACCGCCCGACTTGGTCTTGGGGATCTCCCAGACGAAGTTGGCGACGAAGTTGTGCCGCCTGTCGAAATCCATCGGCCCATAGTTGGCGCGTAGCTCGTTGTCGTCGATCCGAGGGGCGCCGAATCCAGCGATTCCGGGGAGATCGTTCGAGATGGTGCCTTCGGCCTTGCTCCAGGTGTAGGCGATCGCCAGCAGCAGCCCGTCCTTGAAGCGCCGGTTCAGCGAGGTTTGCAGCGAGTGGTAGTTGGAACTCGCCGCGGGCTCGATGTACGAGATGTTCCCGAAGCCCTGGTAGGGCCGCAGGAAATCGACCCCGAGCGCCGTGGCGCCGGGGACCGTGCTGGCAGCCAGCGTCGTGTCCTGGTTCTCGGGCTTGAAGGCCGAGCCGTAGGCTGGAGCGTTGAGGTTGCGCCTGCGGAGCAAATGGCTCGATACCGACCCCACGTAGGAAACGTCGAGCGCGGATGCCCAAGGCAGCTTGAACTGAACACCGACGTTGAAAGCATAGGTCGTCGGTACCTTGCCCTCATTGTCATACGCGACGAGCGCGGGCGGAGCGAGCAGCAGGCTGCCGCCGGAGTTCAGGTCCTGGAGCCGCCCGTAGTTGAACGTTGGTTCGAGCGTCGTCGGCGGGTTCCTGACCAGATCGAAGACCACGTTGCCCTGCGGCCGGTCGTAGAAGATCCCGCCGCCACCTCGCACAACGAACTCCGACCTGCCGGTCAAGTCGTAGGTGAACCCCAGGCGCGGGCCGAAGTGGACGCCGCGGTTCTTGTAGAGACCCTGCTCGACTCCCTTACCCTGCTGAAACACGCCGTTCAGCAACGTTCCCGAGTTAGGCACGAGGCGGCCGATGTAGATGGCAGGCAGGGTCTGGCCCGTCGCCCGGTCCAGCGCGACGCGAGTGCCGCCCACCGTTGCGGGATAGTAGAGGCGCGGGGCCTTGCTTCGATCGTACTCGCCGGGGAGGAAGGTCGCAGCCTGCCCCAGAGTGTCCTGTTGGGGCTGCATCCAGTAGAAGCGCACGCCGTAGTCGAGCGTCAGGCGGCTGCCCACTTTCCAGTTGTCTTGCAGGTACCACTCGACGTTGTTGTAGATGTAGTTGCCGATGATGTAGTCGGAGGCCTGGTTGTAGGCGTTGTAGACGCCGGTGATCGCGTTCGCGAACGGGAAGCCCGTGTCGAAGGTGTTGCTGGCGTCGTTCGTGAAGTTGATCTGGCCGTTGGCGTTGGCGAAGCTGCTCTGCGGCTTCAGGCTGTGATGGTAGTAGACGCCGGCCTTCGCGGTGTGGCGGCCCCAGATCTTCATGATGCTGGCGACGCCGTCCTGGGTCGTATTGAAATTGTAGAAGGGCGCATTGTTGGTGCCGATGTTGGGCCCATTGGCGACGCGCCCGCCGTACGTGAACTGCGGCGGCATGTCGAGCTGGACGCCGCCTGTAAAGATGGTCGGCAGGCCGCTGAGCCCCATGCCACTCTTGGTGAACCGCTCGGGGTTGGCCCGGTTCGGAATGATGTCGATGGAGTTGTGACTGTAGCCATAGGTGGCTTCCACGAAGGTTGTGTTGTTCAACGACCCGGCGGCTGTCAACGAATACCCACGTCGGGGGCGCAAGTCGTTGGCCGCGTAGTCGGGGAGATTGGTTCCGAGGACGAAGGACCCATATGGGAGCGTGCGGTCGCTCTCGTTGTTGATTACTTTGCCGCTGATGCGCCAAGAGACCGAGGGATTCCAGTCGAGCCGCAGCATGTCTTGGCGCTCCGGCTGGGAGTTCGGCTCCTGCGTGATGTAGTTGTAGCCAAGCGTCTCCGAGCCGGTTGGCTGGTTCGGCGACGGGTAGATCTTGAGGATGTTGACGCCAGGCGCATACAAGCGGCTCTGTGGGATCCTGCCGACGACCCCGCCGTCCTGGAAGCAGCCGCGCGTGTCCGCGGCGCCGCACGGCAGGCCGGTCTGGTAGTCCCGGATGTAGGGGAACAAGTTTCCCGCGTTGTCACGGGTCTGTGAGAAGTCGCCGGCACGCTCGAGAGCAGTAGGCACCCTGACGCGCGTCGCCGCCGTGGGCGGGGTAATCCGGCGCTGGTACTCCTGGCTCGCGAAGAAGAACAGCTTCGTCTTGTCCGCGTTGAACTTGCCGGGGATGTAGATCGGCCCGCCGATCGTGTAGCCGAGGTCTCTTTGGTCGGTCTTCGGCTTCGGCGCGGGGGTCGGCGTTTGCCGGTTGTTGATCCAGGTGTTGGCGTTCAGGCTGTCCATGCGGCGGAACACGTATCCCGACCCGTGGAAGTCCCGGCCGCCGCTCTTCGTCACGGCGCTGACCTGGGCGCCGGCGGACCGGCCGTACTCGGCCTGGTAGTTGGACGTGAGGATCTTGAACTCCTGGATGGAGTCGAGGCTGATGGCCACCATGGGACCACCGTTATTGCCGGTGTCCATGTCCGTGACGCCGTCGATCTGGACGTTGTTGGAGTTTTGGCGCTGCCCGTTCGCGCTCATGGTGGCCGCATCACCTGTCGGCGTGGCCGCCGTCGTGACGACCCCCGGGGCGAGGAATGCCAAGCCGAAGAAGCTCCGGCCGTTCACCGCGATGTTCTGGACCACCTGCCCCTCGACGGCGAACGAGCGCTCGGCGCTCTGTGTCTGGAGGGTTGAGGTCTCGCCGACGACGCTGACCGTCTCGGTGACGCCACCCAGCTCGAGTGTGACGACGCCCAGCGCCAGCCGGTCGTTCGCGTTGACGACGACGTTTGTTCTCTCCACGGCCTTGAAGCCGTCCGCCTTCACGGTGAGCGTGTAGGGGCCGGGCTGGACAGTGGGGAATACGAATTCCCCGGCCTTGTTCACTCCGGCGGTCTGGATCGTGCCGCGCGTGTCGCTCGTGAGCGTCACGGTCGCTGTCGGCAACCCGGCGCCCTGTTGGTCCTTCACGCTGCCGAAGACCGCTCCACTCGTCGTCTGGGCCTCGAGCGGTAGGACGCTCAATGCGACGAGAGCGACCGCCGCGAGGTACCGGAGCATCGTTGTCGAACATCTCATTTGCAGGATCCCCCCAAAAAGTCTTAACTCAGCCCTTACACGAGGCCTTCGAGCCGCGCCTTCTGAGCCTCGGTCCACTCACTCACAGCGGATGCTTTGGAGAGATTCTGCGCCCAAGTCGAGGCGCGTCTCTAGACCAATCTGCCGCGAGCCATGAAACCGCATTCACGAATGGAGCCTGCGTGGAGGCATGGAGTGCCTTCACGTCCGTAACTGGTTTGTTTACAACTGCTTAATGACAACCAACGCGCCGTTCTCCAAGAAACCGCAATCTTTTGGAATTTCACTTTTTTTCGTGAAGCCGGACTTGCTCGCGAAGAGGTCGTGGAGCGCCACGACGGCACGCCCACGTTGACGAACTCAGCCCGACGGCGTCGCCGCCGCCTCTTTGAGCATCAGGAACGCCGCAGGGTCTCGGCGAGCGTCGCGCGCAGGACCGGGAGCGCGGCGAGGTCCTTGGGCCGACCCGCCTTCTCCTTCAGCTCGATGAGGGTGGGCAGGTCGATCACACGCGCGACGAGGCCGTCGCCTATCTCCAACTCGGGGGCGTGGACGAGGAGGTCTTCGTAGGATTGCCCCTCACCGACCGTTCCCAGGCAGTCGAGGTCGCCGTACGTCGTGACCAGGAGTTGGTGACCAGGGCCCATCAGCTGCGACTCCGCCGGTCGCAGGCGGCGTGGGTCATGGCGGTAGATGGCGTCGAGCCCGGCGAGGACGTCCAGGAGCCGCGAGACGTTGGCGGCGCTGCGGCGGTGGACGAGGTCCAGGTCCACCGTCAGAAGTGGGGCCCCCCGCAGCACCCCCGCCATCATGCCGACTACGATGAACTCGACTTCGTTCGCGGCGAGCCGGCGGAGTACCTCAGCGTACCGCGCGCGGTTCATTGAGCCTGCGAATCTGGGCGATCGAGTCCGCGAGATTCTCGATGACCAGGAGCCGCTCCGCGGGCGTCAGATCCAGCATCTCTCGGATCTGGGCAAGATCGACACCGTTCTCGTCGATGTCGGGCTCGCACGGAACGATGCTCGATCCGGCGAAGCTGTCCGTCATCGACGCCAGCTTACCACCCGGGGTCTCGGGCCTTACCCAACGCGTCATTGGAGATTCAGCGCTCGGTCGCGGTCGGGGCTCCGAACGTCTTCGGCTGGTTGAAGACGAAGCTCTCCTTCAGGTTCGAGTCCACTCGTCCCCGGGATGGGCCTCGGAGATGTACACCGTCAAGAAGTGGGCTCGGTCCTTGTACGCGTCGTAGATTCGATGAAGAGCCAGCCGCGGGAGCGGGGTGGTAGGATCCCGCGCTCGTGAAGCGGCCCAACTATCGCATCGAGTACGACTCGGCCACCGAGGAGCACTTGGTGGTGCTGGAGACGGGCGAGCAAGCGGCGCTGATGGACGCGATCCCACGCCAGCTCGCGTATCAGCCGACAGTCGAGACGCGCAATCGCAAACGCATGCGCCCGAACCCAGTGGCCTCGTTCGAGCTTCGCGTGGATCAGCTGCGCGTGTACTATGACGTGACGGAGGGTCCGGATCCCCTGGTCACGGTGCGAGCCATCGGGAGGAAGCAGCGTGAGCGGGTGCGGATCGGCAAGGAGTGGGTGGAGCTATGAAGACCCTGGAGCTGAAAAAGGCCAAGGGCTCGCTGGCCACCTACGCCCGCGCGCTGGGCGATGAGCCCATGGCCGTGGTCGAGAACGGAAAGCCCGTGATGGTATTGCTTCCGGTGGAAGGCGTAGACCTCGAGACGGTAAGCATGAGCCTGAACCCACGCTTCATCGCGATCCTGCAACGCTCGCGAGCCTCGTGCCGGCCTGGCGAGGGCATCTCGAGCGAGGAGATGCGTCGCCGGCTCTCTCTGCGCCATCGGGCCGAGCGCAAGGCGGGATAGACGCTGCTTTTCTGGACGGGGCAGAGCGCGTCCCGGCCCGTGATCCCAAGAGCCGCAGGAACTCGCCGCGCCGGTCTTCGCCTGGTCCGCTCCGCGCCTCAGAACTGAGCCAGCCGAAGCCCGCAGGCACTCGTTGGCCGTGCAGTAGGCGGCCAGATCGCGATCGGGATGCGGATGGCGGCTTCAGCGCAGGAGCGCCGTCAGCGCCTTCTCGGCTGCCTCGGGGTGGAATCCGAACGGGCCCATCTCGCCCTTGTAGAGCACGCGTCCCTCAGGCCCGAGGATGTAGATGCGCTCGGGCCAGGCGGCGAAGATCTTCCCAGCCTGGTCGTCGATGGAGTCGATCGCGAGCGGCATCCGGTAATTGAGCCGCTCGACCAGAACCTTCGCCAGCGTCTTTCGGTCGTCGAAGGTCTTCGGCTGGTTGAAGACGAAGCTCTCTTTTACGTTCGACTCCATCTGCCACTCGTCCCCGGGATGGGCTTCGGAGATGTACACCGTCACGAAGCTCGCTCGGTCCTTGTACGCGTCGTAGATTCGATGAAGATCGCCGATCTTCTTTCTGAAAGGCGGTCAGGTGCAGCTCCCGAAGACCAGGAAGACGGGCTTCTCGGCCCAAAGCTCGGCGAGCCGCAGCGGCGCGCCGTCGTACATGGTGAGCGTGAGGTTCGGGGCCAACCCGCCCACGACCAGATCGCCTCTCTCACGGCGGTCGTACTTGTTGTAGCGGAGAACGCCCGCCTTCACGAGCTGCTTGTAGCCGAAACCGCCTCCAGCCCCGACGGCGAGCGTCACGACCGAACCGATCGCGAGCTTCATCCAAGTCATCGCGGCTATCTTGCCACGGGTTGGCCGACTCGTTTCAGCTCAGCGTCCCGCTCCGTTCTTCGCCGCGTCGATGCGCGCGTTGTTGGCCTCGTAGCTGAGCGTGTCTGCTGAAGTAGTGTCTCCCGCCGGGGGGTAGAGGTGCCGGCGGTACACCGGGTACGCCTCGGTGCGCAG
>CAYWOO010000164.1:0-3426 GCA_964458665.1 uncultured Dehalococcoidia bacterium | reverse complement strand
ATAAGCCAGATGACGGGATGTTCCATGATGCCTGACATGATTGATTGAGACCGCGCCACATGTAAGGCCGAAGGGCCCGAAGCGCAAGGCGTAGCTTGCCACCACATTCCTTCATGCAGGCGCACGGCGCAGCCGGGCCTCGAAGCATTCTATCCTGCATCTACCGGCCCTTCGAGGCCGCGTGCCGCGGCTCCTCAGGGTGAGGGAGTGTAGAAAAGAGTTTCATTTTTTCCAGGAGTAGCGCTAGAAGTCTCGTCGGCCGGGGCGGTAGCTCAGTTGGGAGAGCGCGGCGTTCGCAATGCCGAGGTCAGGGGTTCGATCCCCCTTCGCTCCACCATTTTTTATTATTAACTAATTGATAATATTAGATTTATTTGATTTATAGTTATCCTAACCCCACTTCCTTCCCCACTTTTTGGCGCTGCTACCTGGCCTCAGCGGTACTTGGGAACTCCAATCTAAAGTAAGCCGAGTTAGTACTATTGCCCCAACATTCGGCAGCATTTGCCGCCCGACGCTCAACTGCGCTACCGTGACGGCAAGGGCTGGGAGGATCAACACATGAAACTACTCCAAACCATGACACTAACGGCTGCGATAATATTGGCAGTAGTGCAAGCCAGGTCTCAAGAGATTTCAGATGCGGATAGAGCGGAATTTTACAAGAAACAGTTCCACGGATGGCAGGGCATTAGCTTTAGGTGCCAGCCCATCAAGGAAGTTGCTTGGCAGAAGACGCTGTGCGATTTGCTTGTGCAGGACGTAGCTCTGTTGGCTGCGCAATCCAACATACAAATCTCCTCATGTATTGACTGTGACACCCTTAGGAGCGTGTTGAAAAGCCAAATTAGCGGATTGAAGCATCCGATTGATCTGGTTGTTGAGTTCCGTACGACCAATGATGGTGTGGGCGGAATTGTGTTGGTTCAAGTTGAAAGCTTCTACTCGAACGCCATAGCGTCTAACGCTGAGATTGCTTCTCCGGAGGCTGCGCCCCGGTCTGGAACTTTGGAGTTTTGGACAAGATGGGTTGCGTTTTCGGGGTCTGCTGTAAAATCGACGGAACTGGCCCCGTACGTTACCGGACTTATCAAGGAATTTTTTGCTATCTACATTTCAGCAAACAGATGACAGGGTAAGCTGCCCGTACCTCGCCAATTCACCCATCTCGAAAGTCTCGCACGGGAATGGCTGGCGGGGCATCCGAAGAAGTGAGCGGCGCTAACACCATCTCTGCACAAACAGAGCCATGAGTTTCTCAACCGTAAAGTCTACCAACAACTCCACTAATCTACGCACCGGGTGCCCCTTGCGCATTCGCCGCGAAAGATAGGTTTGCCCTATCGATTGGTATTAGCTAGGCCCGCTCGAATTTCCTGTTGCAGAGGATTGGCAACGGCTTCCTACCATCAACGCATGACCCAATGCCAAGGCTTCCGCCGAACGGCTCTCACACTTCGAGACGGATTAACTGTACTTTGGTTCCCATTTGAATTCTGGAGCGATATTTCTGACAAGGTGCAGAATATTTCGTAAGGTTACGTTTACTGCGGGCGAGGGAAGTTCACATTGGGAAATTTGCTTGGGCTGTTTGGAGGAATTATCGGGGGCTATCTGTTCCTCATATTGTTTAAGTGGCCATTGAGGCGATTGATACCGGATGGCCCGCTTTTGACGATTGTCGCAAGCACCATAATCTTTGTTAGTTCGGGATTGGTCGATGGTTATGGAGCGGCAAATGGCGGCGTGCCCAATTTTGTAGACGCATTTTCCAATCGACTTATTCCGACAGTGATAGTTGCTGTGTTGGACATTGCCTATTTCTACTTTAAAAAGCGCAAAAGTGGAGCTTCTAACATCTAACCCAAAATACAATACTCTGGCCTGCTGCCGGTTCAGTGGACACAATCCTTAGCTAACCAGCCACAGCAGCCTTCCGCCTGCGCCAGCCGAGGAGGCCCATCTTTACCGCCAAGATTGTTGCAGCTAGGCTGATGGCATGAATATCAAGACGTGGTTGAAGAAGCTTGGTTTGGCGCAACGGGCGCAGGCCAGATCGTTAGAGGATGGGCGGGCCGCCTATGAACGAAAAGACTTTGCAGCTGCGCTGCGGATTTTGCGGCCATTAGCCGATCAGGGAGATGCCGCAGCCCAATTCAATCTTGGGGTCATGTACGACAAAGGCCAAGGCTTGCCGCAGAATTTCTCTGAGGCAGTGAAGTGGTACCGTCTCTCTGCCGATCAGGGGCTTCCCGAAAGCCAATGCTCTCTTGGAACCATGTACAACATCGGCAAGGGTGTATCTATTGACCATGCTGAAGCCGTAAAGTGGTATCGGCTGGCCGCTGATCAGGGTGATACCGAAGCCCAAGAATGGCTCGCGCCTATGTACCAGCGCGGCCATGGGGTACCGCGGGATGGTGTGCAAGCATATGTTTCGTACGATTTGGCCGCCACTCGTAAGCCTGCGTTAAACAATGGACTGGCTGATTTTTTTATTAAGATGCGCGACGACGTTGCCAAGCACATGACCTCCGCCCAAATCGCCGAAGCCCAGCGCCTCGCACAGGAATGGCGGGCGGCGCATCCGAAGAAGTGAGTGGCCCTGTCAACCTTGGCTATCAATCACAGCCTAACCAGCCACAGCAGCCTTCTGCCTGCGCCAGCCCTTCCTCTCACGGCACCGGAGTTAGAATCTCCGTGCCCGCGCCACCGTTGTTAGCGATAGTCCAGAGGCCGTTCAGCGTGCCGTCAGGCAGCACCTTGTAGATAACAAGCCCTGTGATGTCACCTGAGACATACCCCGCCGCAAAGCTGTCGCCGTTACGCATGCAAATTCCTTCCGATTCTGTCTCGCCCGTTACCCATTTGATAACGCAGGTGGTCTCCGAGGTAAGCGCAATCGCCGCCGTACCTCCATAAGTCGTGCCATCCAAATTCGTGCCCGCCACCGAGTACTTGCCACCGATGGACTGCGCCGATGCCGAAACGCTTGCGGCGATTAAGGCTGTGGTTAAAACGAACGCGTAAGTTCTGGTCGTCATGCTGGTCCTCCCTGTTTTGTCCCTGATTAGAACGTCTAAGATGTTTCGGGGCAAAGAGAAAGGGAGGCGGGTGGGCAGCCTTCCGCCTGCGCCAGACGAGGAAGCCCATGGCAGCGAGGCCTACTGCGAGAGATTGGTCGATTGATTTCACTCGTTGGGGGGTGTTTGACAACGTGATTCAGCAACATGTCCGCTATCAGAGGCACTGCTGACACAGCGCGAGGGCTACCTGACTTCTCAGTTTGACCCAGGCTGTGTGAAAACGTTATTCAAATCGAAATTTGTGGAAAATCTACCTGATTTCAGAAAATTACAATTCGCTAAAGCATTGATTTCATTGAAGCTGAAATTTTGGCGGCTCGACTTTAATTATAATTTGATC
>CAYWOO010000163.1:0-19188 GCA_964458665.1 uncultured Dehalococcoidia bacterium | reverse complement strand
CAACACACGTGGCCACAGCCGCGTCAGCTGCGGGCGTGCAAGTTCTATCTCCACCATCGTGCCGCCGTGACTGCACGAGATGCGGTCCTCGAAGTTCGTCGCCAGCCCAAACCGGTAGCGCCAACGTGGGCGCGGATCGATCGTCCGCACGCCGACGATGTCGGCCAACGCGATGCGCGTTGTGAAAAACGCCTCGAACCGCACATGCACAAAGTCGTCGTCGATCCCCACGTGGCTATCCTCGATGGCGACCGCGAACACCGTCGCGGCGAGCATGAAGCCGCCCAGCACCGTCAACCCGAAGAGCGCCTGCTCATGATCCTGCGTGGATCCGTCGGTAAGCGCGGGGTAGAGCGAGAGGAACGCGAAAACGGCGACGCCCACCACCAGCGCCTTCAGCGGCACCCGGAACCAGAACGCGTCGGCGAAGTGGAAGCGTTTCTCCATGGTATTGATGCGGAGGCGCATAGGCATGGCCAAGACGCGTCCACATGAAGTCTCGGCGCGGCGCGTACACGAGAAAAGAGGGTGCGCACCCTGTGGCGGCCAAGCTAGAGTCCGCTGACCGTAAGCCGCGCCATCCGTATAGTCGGAGAGGCCGTACCGGCGCGCCACTCCAGGTCGTTGCCGACGGCGTCGATGTCCTTGAGCATGGTCTTGAGGTTGCCTGATACGTTTACCTCGGCCACCGGGTAGGCGAGCTGCCCGTTCTCGATCCAAAGGCCGGCCGCGCCGCGGGAGAAGTCGCCGGTCGTCTGGTTAACGCCGAACCCCATCAAATCCGTCAGATACAGCCCGTCCGTGATCGATGCGACCATATCGGCCGGCGCAGATGCGCCCGCTTCCCAGATGAGATTGCCCGTTCCGATGCCGATCTGGTCGCCCGCGCGCGATGCGCTGCCGGTAGTGCGCCGGCCGGTGCGCCGCGCGTAGTAGCTGTCGAAGAGGAACTGCTTGAAGACGCCGGCGTCCACGAGCACGTTGCGCCGCTTCCGCACGCCCTCGCCATCGAACGGCCGCGAGCCGAGCTGCCCGACGAGCGTGCCATCGTCCACGATGGACACAAGCGGCGATGCAATCGGCTGGCCCTCGAAGTCGGTGAGGAACGTCGAGCGCTTGAAGAGCGATTCGCCACTGGCGGCGCCGGCGATGATGCCCATCAGCGCGCCCGTCATCGTCGGCTCCCAGACGACGGGCACCTCGCGCGTCTCGACCTTGCGCCCGCCGATCTTGCGCACGACGCGGGCGGCCGCTCGCCGGCCGACGTCCTCCGGCGCTGCAAGCCGGTGCAGCATGTTGCCGGCGCTGTACCAGTAGTCGTTGTGCTTCTTGCCGCTCGTCTCATCGGCGATAACCGAGACCGAAAAGCTGACCGCCGTGTACGGGAAGCTTCCGCAAAAGCCGAGGCTGTTCGCCAGCACGACCATGCCGCGTTCCGCACCGAACTCGGCGCCCTCCGAGTTCGTGATGCGCTTGTCAGCGTCGAACGCCGTCTGCTCCGCGCGCATGACGATGTCCTGCATCTCCTCGACGGTCAGCGACTCGACGCGCTCGTCGTAGAGCATCAGCGCGGCGCCCATGTCGGTGGCCAGGTCTTCCTTCGCTGGCAGTCCGGCGAACTCGTCCGGCTCGCTGATCTTTGCCAATTCAACGGCCGTGCGCACCATCTCGTCGAGCGCTTTCGGCGTCAAATCTGAGGTGTTGCACACCGCAGTGCGCTTGTCCTTGATCACGCGGATGGACACGGACTGCGAACCAGCCTCGATGAGCTTCTCCAGCGCCTGCTTGCGGATGCTGACGGTCGATTCGACGCCGCTGCGCAGGTACGCATCGGCCTCGTCGGCGCCCAGCGCGCGCGCCCTGGAGACGATATCGCTCGCGATCGAGAGCAGGTCTTCCTTCATGTTGGTTTGGTCTCCATGACGTTTAGCGCAACGCGGCAGGGATCGCTTGAACGACGACGCGATCGGCCCACGCCATCGCCGGCCGCACCGCACGCAGCGCAAGAGCGATCGTGATGCCGATCGCCGCGCCGCCGAGCACGTCGAACGGGTAGTGGACGCCGACATACACGCGCGAGAAAGAGATCACCGCTGCCAATGCGAGCAACGCAAGCCCATAGTGGAGGCGATACATTGCAACGCCGGCGGCGAGAGCGAACGCGGCGGTTGCGTGATTGGACGGAAACGAAGAGTCGGCGCCATGCTTGATCAACAGTGCGACACCGCCGCGTTCGACGAACGGCCGTGGGTGTACGTAGAAGTGTTGTACGACCAAAACGGCCGCAAGCGACAATGCTACAGTCATCGCCGCCGTGTACACGGCCAGTCGGCGCGACTGGCTACTTCCCGTCCGCACAAACCACGAGGCCAAGACGAGCGCGAACACGCCGAAAATCATGTACTGCGCCACGAACCGCATCGCGTCGTCGGCGAGATCGAAACGACCGGCCAGATCGTTGATTGCGTCGAAGATCGACCCGTTCAGATCCAATACCCGCTCCGACGCAACGTTGCGCTCGTCGTTCTATGCGCCGAACTCGTGCTCGTCATGAGAGCCGCTGAGCTTCGAGAAGGCGAACGCCGCAAGGCCGACGATGGCGATCAGGACAAGGAGCTTCTTCATGGTCATTCCTTTCTGTGCACGCGCCGCCTCGTGCGGCGCGTGTTTATCCCATTGCTGTTCCGCCGACGGTGATGCCGCTGATCAGCACCGTCGGAATGCCGACGCCTACGGGTACCGACTGTCCGTCCTTGCCGCACGTCCAGCGGCCGTCGCTCAGCGCGAAGTCGCTGCCAACGGCCGTCACTTTGCGCAGCACATCCGGCCCGTTGCCGATGAGGTTGACATTGCGGATCGGCGCGGTTACCTTGCCGCCCTCGATCATATAGCCCTCGGTGACGCTGAAGACGAAGTCCCCGTTCGTAATATCGACCTGGCCACCGCTGAATGATACGCAATAGATTCCGCGGTCGACCGAACGGATGATGTCTTCCGGGCTCGTCTGACCAGCCAGCATGTACGTATTCGTCATCCGCGGCATCGGGTAGTGGCGGAACGACTGCCGCCGCCCGTTGCCCGTTGGTTGCACGCCGAAGTGTTTCGTGCTCATGCGGTCCTGGATGTAGCCGCGCAGCACGCCGTCTTCGATCAGCACGTTGTATCCCGGCGTGTTGCCCTCGTCGTCGATGTTGATTGACCCGCGGCTGTCGCGAATCGTGCCGTCATCGACGACGGTACACAACTCCGACGCGACGACGTTGCCGATCTGGTCGGTGTAATTGCTGGTCTTCTTGCGGTTGAAGTCGGCTTCGAGTCCGTGGCCGACGGCCTCGTGCAGCAGGATGCCGCTGTCGCCCGCGCCCAGCACGACGGGGAACATGCCCGCAGGCGCTTCGATTGCCGACTGCAGCAGCACGGCCTGGCGAGCGGACTCGATCGCCAGCATCTCCGGCGTGTGCGTCTCGAAGTACGCCATGCCCATGCGGCCGCCACCGCCCCAGCGCGCCGTCTGGCGGCTCTGATCGCGTTCAGACAGCGTCGAGACGTTGAACCGGACGAGCGGCTGCACGTCGCCCGCGATGCGGCCGTCGCTCGTCACGATCATCACACGCTTCAGCTCGTCGATGAAGTTGATGTCGGCGCGGACGATGCTCGAGTCGTATGCGCGCGCTGCCACGTCGGCGCGGCGAATCAAGTCCACCTTGTCGGCCGGCGCGACCGCGACGGTACTCGCATCAGGCCTGTAGTAGTCTGCCGATTCGTAGTGCATCACGTCCACGGGCGGTGCGGTGTCGCCGTGCGATGCGATGCGCGCTGCTGTATCAGCCGCCCGGCGCATCGCGGCGCGGTCGAGATCTTCCGTGTAGGCATAGCCGATGGCGTCGCCCTGGATGACGCGGATGCCGACGCCCTGCGACGTGCTGCGGCTCGCCGTTTTCACCGCTTGCTGTTCAAACGTGATGTTTGATCCTTCACGGTGCTCGAAGAACAGCTCTGCGTGCTCGCCGCCGCGGCTCATCGCGACACCGATGAGATCGGCCGCGATGCCGTTGTCGACGCCGTAGCGGTCCTTGAAGAACGCCTCGGACAGCCGTCCAGAATCAGTCACGCGTGTGCCTCCGGCAAAATGAAGCGTTTGGGCGTCCATCCATCTTAGCAGTCGCGGCGGCCCGGAGAGGACGCGGGATCGCCGCATCTCTCGTGCGAGGCGGCCGTGGATACTGGCCTAACGGCGGATCTTGGTTGCCACGAATGTGAAGCTCTTCGGCCACACGAGGGCGCCAACCACTTCGAGCGCCGCTATGAGACGCGAGCGCGGGATGCCGTTGCGCAAGCGCGAACGCCACGGCGCTACCGGGCGTTCGGCGGCGATGGCTAGCATCACTGCAGCTTCAAAGTCGGTGGCTGCGCGGCGCTGCGGTCGTAGATAGTCTGTCAGGCAGAAGCGGAGCCAGACGAGGGAGTCGACGAAGTGGACATAACGGATGTCCGTGACGCGCAGGCCTGCGTGCGCGAGTTGGCTAACCATCGAGCGCGGGCGGTAGATGCGCACGTGTCCTCCGGGCGTATGCCAGTAGCCGTAAGACAACCGCCAGAACAGCAGCTCGGTGAAGTGCGAGGGCACCGCGCCCAGCAGCGTACCGCCGGGCCGCAGCAGGCGGGCGATCTCGCGCATTGCGCCGGTGTCGTCGGGCAGATGCTCGAGCGTTTCGGTGCAGATGACGGCATCGAACACCGCGTCACGAAATGGCAGCCGCGAAGCGTCGCCGACGACGAGATCGACGCGCTGGCCGCCGCTACGCGTGCGTGCCCGCCGCAGCTCGTCCGCATCGTAGTCGAGGCCCACGGCGAAGCATCCACGCCGCGCCGCCTCGACGATGTGACGGCCGTCGCCGCAGCCGACATCGATGACACGCGAGAGCGCGCCCGTCGGCAACAGTTCGGGGCGAATGCTGAGCTTCGCCGATGCGATCTCCGCCATCAGAAAGAAACGTCCCCGCTCCACATTGTAGAGAGGGGGTTGAGGAGTGAGCTGCACGCTGTGTCGGGGGCTGCGCTCACGTCATCGCCATGCCATCGAGGTGGCCCAGATCGTTGAGGCGCCAGAGTGCGCGGCGGTCGTTCTGTGCGCGCACGGACGTGATCGATGCGTTGAAGCAGTAGAACGGGAAGTCGCTGCGCAGTCCCAAGACGTGGGCGACGTACGACTGGATGACGCCGCCGTGGCACGTGATCGCCACCTTCCTCCCCGGATTGTCCGCGACGATCTGGTCGACCGCCCGCACGATGCGCGTCCGAAAGTGCGCGCTCGATTCGCTCCCCGGCAGGTTGTCCCAGACCGGATCCGCCTCGAACTTCGCCTTGACATCGCGATGGGACACACCGTCGGGGAGGGGGCTGTTCGGGTCAGGGACGCCGTCGCCACCATCCTTCAACGGCTCGTTGATCTCCTGCAGGTCGTCGATGACGGTGATTTCGTGGCCGGTGATGCGTGCGATCGCCATGCCCGTGTTGTACGCCCGCTGAAGCGGGCTGGAGTAGATGACATCGACGCCGTACGTCGCCATGCGCTCGCCGAGCCGGCGCGCCTGCTCGAGGCCGATGGGCGTCAGCGGCGGGTCGTATTCCGCCAAACGCCCCTCTTGCCGCGCGACGTTTGACGCCGACTGACCGTGGCGGATCAGGTAGAGCCGAACGGCTCCCTTGTTCAGCAGCAGCAGGTCCTGAAAGTAGTACGCCATCGGGTCGATAGGCGCGGGGACGGTTGCGGGATTCTGGTCGGCATCCTTCATGTCCGCAAGGTAATCCGGCTCCCCGTTAGCGACAAGCGGGCCAGGCTGCCCGTCCATTGTCAATCTCCTGCGATTTCAGCATTCTTCGACCAAGGGGTAGTAGATATCCGTAACCGGAGCTACAATGAGGCGCAAACTTCAGCATCATGCACCGAACAGGAGGTCGTCTTGGCGACAGAAGTAGTCATCGTAGAGGCGGTTCGGACCGCCATGGGACGCCGCAATGGCATGCTCTCGGGCACGCACCCGGTCACACTCGGCGCGAAGGTTCTTCGTGAAGTGGTCGATCGTGTGCATCTGGACCCGGCACTCGTCGGCGATGTCGTCTTCGGCAACGTATCACAGGTGGGCGAGCAGGCTGCCAACATTGGGCGCAACGTCGTCCTCGAAGCCGGCTTCCCGATCGAAGTGCCCGGCACCACCGTCGATCGCCAGTGCGGCTCGGCGCAGCAGGCGATTCACTTCGCCGCGAACCTCATTTCGGCCGGCGTTGTTGACGTCGCGATCGGCGGCGGTGTCGAAGGCATGTCGCGCGTGCCGATGGGCTCGAACTTCAAGGTCGCCGGATTTCCCTTCACCGAGCACATGCGCGAGACGTACGACCTGACATCTCAGGGCGTCGCAGCCGACAACATCGCGCGCAAGTACGGCATTACGCGCCAGCAGTTGGACGAGTTCGCGTTCGAGAGCCAGCGACGCGCGAAGGCGGCGAGCGACAGCGGCAAGTTCGAGAAGGAGATCCTCCCGATCGAAGTCGAGCACGAGGGCGTCAAGGGTGTATTCAAGGTCGACGAAGGCATCCGTGAGAGCACGATCGAGAAGCTCGGCTCGCTGACGCCATCGTTCGGCGAGAACGGGCTGCACCACGCCGGCAACTCCAGCCAGATCACGGACGGCGCGTCAGCCGTGCTGATGATGTCGGCGGAGAAGGCGAAGGAGCTGGGTCTCAAGCCGCGCGCGCGCATCGTCGCGCAGGCTGTTGTTGGTTCCGACCCGCACCTGATGCTCACTGGCCCGATCACGGCGACGCCCGCTGTGCTCAAGAAGGCGGGACTCAAGCTCGAGGACATCGACCGCGTCGAGATCAACGAGGCCTTTGCAGCCGTTGTGCTCGCGTGGAACAAAGAGCTGGGCTTCGACCTGGCGAAGACGAACGTCAACGGCGGCGCCATCGCGCTGGGACACCCGCTCGGTTGCACCGGTGCTCGCCTGATGACGTCGCTGCTGTACGAGCTGGAGCGCACGGGCGGCCGCTACGGGCACGAAGTGATGTGCTGCGGCGGCGGCATCGGCACGGCAACGATCATCGAGCGGCTGTAAGCGCGCTCCGCAGCGACTACGGCTTCACGCGTCGAAGGTTCCGTGAGCGCCGCCCACCGAGCACGAACCCGGCCGCGGCGACCACGATGGTCACGCCGCTCGCCAGAGCGGCGAACCAACGTGCGCCAATAGTCACGCCACCGGATCGCGACGCGGCTGCGCCTGACGGTGCTGGGCTCGATGCGGCGCGAAGCGCGACATCCAACGGAGAAGCACTGTCCATGTTCGCGGACGCCGGTGCGGTCCCGCTCCCTTCGCCGACGACGATCGCTCCAACCATGCCCGGATGATAGGCGCAGTAGTAGACGTACACACCGCGCGCCTCGAAGTTGTGCGAAAGGGTTCCACCTTGCGAGATCGGCTCGAAACTCCCGAACGATGTTCCGTTACCTGAACGGACGCCGGCCCCGGTTACCGTATGGTCGATCTCGTCCTTGTTCGTGAACGTCACGGCGTCGCCCGCAGCGACCCGTAGGACAGTGGGAACCATGCAGTTGCCCTCGAGGGCAACTTCGCTCCCCCGTCCGTCGGTAGCTGGCTCGTGACATCCGCCGCCGCCGGCCGCCGCGTGCGGATCCGTCACGATCGAACCGATGGCGATCGTGAGCATAGCGACTGCCACGCCGAGGATGCTGCGTCGAGACATGGTTGACCTCGCTTTCTGTGAGGACTACACCGATGCCTACGCGGTGGTTCCCGCTACGGCAGCGCCTCGGCGACGCGCAACGCGTCCGTCATTGGAAGCGTCGTTTCGAGGCGATTGAGGGCGAAGCCGGTCCGCCAGATCAGCGTGTCGCGCGCCACCGTCCGTTCTGAGCCGGGGATGAGGCCGTTCTCGTCGAAGACGCGGGCGATGTGTGGCCACCTTCAATCCAGCGGGCCTGATTGCCGTTGACGGCCGTATCCAGGACGACTACGCCTTCCGGCAAGCCCTTCCCGAAGAAGATGTCGCGTGCGCGCATTTCCCAGAGGTCGAACGAGCGGTAGCGGAGGATGACTACGGCATCGGATGCGTAGCGGGCGATGAATGCCTCCGGGCTGCTCTCGCCTGGAACCAACGCCGGTGTGAATCCCATCGCCCCTGCGGCGTCAGCGATCGTCGATGGATGCGCGAATGCCCTGATCTCCTCAGGAGTTGGCAACGGCGTCGGTACTACTCCGCCGGCCGGCGTCGGCAGCCGTTCGATCTTCGAGCCTTCGATCCCAAAGATCTCGGCGATTGCCGATCGCGATGATGGGAGCACCAGCGTAGCCGCCACGGCCAGCGCTACGACTGCCAGCGCCGCCAGCACGAACGCTGGCCGCTGAGACGCATGTGGGCTCGCGGGCGCTGCCATCGATGCAAGAACGCGGCCGCGCAGCGGTGGCGTCGGGGGGTACGCCGTCGAAGCCGCGGACCGCTCGAGGAGCCGTTCGAGCATCAGGTCATCCATCGATGCCCTCCCGAAGGTGCGGATACTTCGCCTCGATAACGTCACGCAGCCGGCGGCCGGCACGGTGCAGTCGCGACTTCACGGTGCCTGCCGGCATGCCGATCGCCGCAGCGATATCGCGTTCGGGCAGCTCCAGGTAGTAGCGCAGGTGCAGCAGGATGCGATCGTTCTCCGGCAGTTCGCCGATCGCGCGGAGCATGGCGGATGCATCATCGCTGGCCGCAACGGCCTCGGGCGGTGGTTCGACGCTCCGCGCCGCAAAGATTCCGATACGTCCGAGCAGGCCCGTGCGGCGCGAGCGAGCGCGTATTTCGTTCAGCGCCAGATTCGTCACGATGCGCATGAGCCACGGCCGGAATGGCTCGCCCCGACGAAACGTGTGCAAACGGCGGTATGCGCGGACGAAGGCCTCCTGCGCGACATCCTCGGCGGCTGCGGCGTCGTGCAAGATGAGATATGCGGCACGGAAGGCGACCTCCTGATAGCGTTCGACGACCATGCCGAACGAGGCGGCGTCGCCTGCCGCCGCACGCTCGATCGCTTGCGTTTCGTCGTTCAACACCTGGCCCACGTACCCGATCTACACCGACCCACCCAGTTCGGTTCGCGGCGCCGATGACAAAGCCGGCGTGTCGTCGTAAGATTAGCGGGAGACCACATCCGTAGCGGCCTGCTCGTTGGGCCCAAGGAGCATCGTATGCGTAAGGTAGCCGTCGTCGGCGCGGGCATGACGCACTTCGGGAAGCACCAGGACAATACGCTCAAGGATCTTGGCCGCGAGGCCGTCGAGGCCGCGATGGCGGCAGCCGGGGTCGACAAGCCGCAGATCGAGGCGGCGATGGTCGGCAACGCGACTGCTGGGCTGATCACAGGTCAGGAGATGATCCGTGCGCAAGTCATCCTCCGCGAGATGGGTTTCGGCGACATTCCGATGATCAACACCGAAAACGCCTGCGCCAGTTCGTCGACGGCGTTTCATCTGGCGTGGATGTACGTCGCGTCCGGCATGTACGACTGCGTGCTCGCGCTCGGCGTCGAGAAGCTGTACCACGAGGACAAGCGCCGATCGTTTCAGGCGATCGGCTCGGCCGTCGACATGACTGCGTTCTCGCAGCTCAAGAAGCAGACAGCCGAGCGCGGCCGCAAGGAAGGCGAGAGCGCTGGTGACGGTGGTGAAGGCGCGGGCGAGAAGCGCTCGTTGTTCATGGACTTCTATGCCGCGGGCGCGCGCGAACACATGAAGCGCTACGGCACGACGGCCGTGCAGTTCGCGAAAGTGGCCGTAAAGAGCCACCAGAACGCGTCGCTCAACCCGTACGCGCAGTACCGCGAGGTCTACTCGGTCGAGGACATTCTTAACGCACCGATGGTGGCGGAACCGCTGACGCGGCTGATGTGCTCACCGATTGGCGACGGTGCGGCGGCGCTCATCCTCTGCTCCGAAGAGAAAGCGCGCCAGCTCACGACGAAGCCTGTCTGGGTGACGGCGTCGATCCTCGGTTCCGGCAAGGACCGCGCGCCCGGCGAGCCCGGCGTCACGACGCGCATGGTGAACAAGGCGTACGCGGCGGCGAGTGTCGGCCCGGAAGACATCGATGTCATCGAGCTGCACGACGCATCGGCACCGGCGGAGCTGATGGAGTACGAAGAACTCGGACTCTGCAAGGTGGGCGAGGGCGGCAGGCTGATTGAAGACGGCGTGACTTCGCTCACTGGGAAGATCCCTGTCAATCCCAGCGGCGGCCTGCTCTCGAAAGGCCACCCGATCGGCGCGACGGGCTGCGCGCAGCTCACAGAGATCTTCTGGCAGCTGCGCGGCGAGGCGGGCGAGCGCCAAGTGAAGGGCGGAAACGCGAAGATCGGCATGACGCAGAACGGCGGCGGCATGATGCGCGGAGAGGCCGCCGCGATGGCCGTGCACATTCTGGAGCGGTAGCGACGTCCGGTATCAAGGCCAAGGCAAGAGGCTCGCAATTCGGGAGCCTCTTTGTGTCTTCAAGGAATGTGCGGGGTCTAGGCACAGTTGACGTAGTCGTGTCGATGAGCGCCAGACCGTCGTGACCTTCGATGGGTAGCAACGGCCCATGCGCAGGCCGTCGATGGCGTAGATGCCGCGCGCGATCTCACGCATCGGCTGCTCTAGCCCGCCGCGCTCGGATCGCTCGTCAGCGCCGTGAGGTCGAGGCGATGCGGTTTGCCGGTCAGGTCAACGGCGTCGAAACGGCCTGCCTTCAGCTCTTCGATCAGCCCGGCTACGTCGTGGATGTCTCGCTCGAACTCCGTTGCCACGCGGCCGATGTCGCTGCGTGAGTGCGAGTCGGTTCCGGCAGTGCCGGGCATCTTCATGTGCTCGCACAGCGCCGCCGAGAACTGGTTCTCTTTGACCGTGCCGCGGCCGTTCAGCTTTTCCAACGCGACGCAGTGCCCGTATGCGGGATTCTTCGCGGCGCGTACCAGCGCTTCCTGGTAGTCGCGCTCGTTTTCCATGTACCAGGGCATCTGCCGCCGATACGGGTGCGCGGCCACCATTGCGCCGTTCGCCTCGCGCACGTGGCGCGCCAGCTCGTGGGAGCGGTGCATGCCGTACACGTATTTATCGATGCCGTACACGAGGATGTGCCCGTCGTCGGTGTTGATCTCGATCGCTGGCAGCACGAGGTAGTTGTGCCGCTTCCCAAGCGCGAGCACCTCTGCGGGATCCCACAGATAGTCGTGCTCGCTGAGGCATATGCCGTCGAGCCCAGCCGCCCTCGACCGCTCGACCAGATCGTCGGGCGCCAGATACGAATCCCAGGAGAGCGGGCGCGTGTGTGTATGGAGGTCAATCAGCAAACAGGCAGTCCTTCGTCAGCGGGGGGCACGGAGGCAGTATATCGAACGCGCGTTCGGGGTCTAGAAACCGATGTGGGAAGGCTCGAAGTCCGCCGCGAACGCATCGACGTAGCGCACTCCTTCGATGATCGGTCGGCTCTGCAGGTCTTCCGTCAGGATCGTCGCCACTCCGTTCAGCCGCGCAACGGCCCAGATATGTGCGTCATAGATGTGCATCTGAAACTCGACGGCAGCGCGTACTGCCTCGGCGACTGTAGCTGCGGACATGTCGAAGCATGTACAGATCTCGAGGAGTGTCGCGAGACGCAGGGCCGCGGTTGCCTTCGAAAAGAGAGGAGGTTGGCCTTGCCTTGGCCGCGTCGCGACGTTGAAGAACTCTGCCGCGATCTGCGGCGTGATGGCAACCAGATCGGCGGCCATGAGGCCTTCGATGAGTCTGTTAGCGATTCGTCCCTTAGCCTGCTCGCGTGGATCGACGGCATTGATCCACACGTTCGTGTCGACCAGGACGTGCCTTTTCGTCTCGCTCAGCGTACTCCTCCTCGCGGCTGAACTTCCAGCCTGTGCCGGGTCCATCTTCCGTATGTTCTCGAATATCGCGAAGCCACTCGATGACGCGCGCGCGAGCCTCAGCGCGTTCGCTCGATTCGGCGGTCGATGGAGAGAGTTGTTCGCGGATAAGCGCCGCCTGCGAGATGCCGCGCCGTTTCGCCTCGCGCTTCAGACGTTGATCCGTAGCCTTGTCGAGATAGATCTGCTTGCGAATCATGACCATGACGCACCTCATGACTTTGACTATACATCACTATATACATCACTTTGCGCGCGCCCCGCAAGCGTCAGTCGGCGCCGAGGATCAGTGTGCCAGTCGCGCTGAGCATGCCGCCGGTGGCGTTCACCAGCGCCAGCTTCGCTCCCGCCACCTGGCGCGCGCCACACTCGCCTCGCACCTGGCGTACGGCTTCGATGAGGATGAACATGCCGTACATGCCGGGATGCGTGTATGAGAGGCCGCCGCCGTTCGTGTTCATCGGGAAGGCGCCGCCGGGCGCCGTGCGCTGGTCCGAGACGAACGGCCCGCCCTCACCCTTGGCGCAGAACCCCAACTCTTCGAGCGTCACCATCGCCGTGTAGGTGAACGAGTCATACACCTCAACGACGTCGATATCCGCGTGCGTGACGCCCGCCATATCGAACGCCGCTTTGCCGGAGTAGCGTGCCGGCGTGCGCGTGACGTCGTCCATACCCAGCAGCGACTGATGCGTGCTCGCCTCGCCGGATCCAAGCACCCATACCGGCTTCTTCTTGAACTCGCGCGCTCGATCCGCGCTCACGATGACGACAGCGCCGCCGGCGTCGGTGACCAGGCAGCAATCGAAGATGTGGAACGGGTAGGAGACGTAGCGCGACGCTAGTACGTCGTCGATCGTCAGATCGTCGCGCATGAACGCCCGCGGGTTGAGCTGCGCCCACTTGCGCGTCGCGACGGCCACCTCGGCGAGCTGCTCGCTCGTCGTGCCGAACTCGTGCATGTGCCGCATCGCCGCCATCGAGTACGTGCTGGGCGCGCCGCCGACGCCGAACGGCGCCTCGAACTGCGCGCCGGGCAGCGTTGCGTCGAACATGAACCCACCACCGCGAGGCCCGCGCCGGTTGCGTGCCGAGAAGCCCGTTTCGCCATGGGTGATCAGCGCTACGTTGCACAGGCCCGCCGCGATCGCCGCCGCGGCGTGCTCGACGTGGATGACGAACGAGGAGCCGCCGGTCATCGTGCTGTCGGTGTACTTCGGCACGATGCCGAGGTACTCGCACAACTGCGTACTGGCCATGCCGCCGACGCCGGCCGTGAAGACGCCATCGACTTCCGACTTGTTGATTCCGGCGTCGCGAAGCGCGTTGCGTGCGGCCTGCGCATGCATCATGATCGGCGTCATGTTCGGCACAATGCCGATCTCGTCCGTCTCGTCGGCGCCGACGATGGCGACTCTGTTCTTGAGGGTCATTTCCGTTCCTGACTACATTCGGGCATTACCCGCGTCGCTTGGCTGTGAGGGGCTAGCTGCCGGCTGGCTTGAACATCGGCAGCGTGATCTCGTCCGTCGCGTCTTCCCACACGACCTCGACGGGCATGTCACAGCGGATGCTCTCCGGCATCGGCTCTACGCCGACGATATTCGTCATGATGCGGGGGCCTTCATCGAGCTGCACGATCGCCGTGACGTACGGCGGCGTGAATCCCATCATCTGCGGGCGCATCTGGATCGCGAAGGTGTAGAGCCGGCCCTTGCCGGAGCAGCGCCGCCACTCGATCTCCCAGCTGAAGCATCGCGGGCAGAACTGCCTCGGGTAGAAGAAGAAATCCGCGCACGTCGGGCAGTACGGCAGCATCAGCTCGTGCCGCTTGCAGCCGTCCCAGAACGGCTGGGTCTCTGGCGACGGATACGGCAGCGGTTTTGCGTAGTCGGCCATCAGTCAACTCCTCGCCGGCGTCACTTACGGTACCAGGACGATCTTGCCGAACTGCTCGCGCTGGACCAACCGTGCTACGGCCTTCGCGGCGTCGCGCAGCGGAAAGACCTGATCCACGACGGGCCGCAGGCGGCCATCGGCGAAACACGGGGCGTAGTGCAGCATCTCCGCCTTTGTGCCCATGAACGAGCCGTAGATCGTCTGCTGCGAAAGGAAAAATCGCGACACGTTGAACGTCGCGTTGTTGCCCGCCGTTGCGCCGCATGTCACGACGCGTCCCGTGCGCGCCAGCGCTTTGATGCTCTTCTCCATGATTTCCGCGCCGACGTTCTCGACCACCATGTCGACACCGCGCCCGCCGGTCAGCTTGCGCGCCTCGTCCGCCAGGTCGTGCGTCGTGTAGTTGATGCACTCGTCCGCGCCCAACTCGCGCGCCTTCACGAGCTTTTCGTCGGATCCGGCACTGGCTATGACGCGCGCGCCGTGCAGTTTCGCCACCTGGATCGCCGCGACACCGACGCCGCTGCCGGCGGCGTTCACGAGCACCGTCTCGCCGTAGCGCAGATGTGCTCGCGTCAAGATCATGTGGAGGGCCGTCGTGAACACGAGCGGAATCGAAGCCGCTTCTTCGAACGTGAGATTCACTGGCTTCGCAAAGACGTTTGCCGCGGGCACGGTCACCAGCTCCGCCATACCGCCGTCGCGCCCCTGGCCGAGCAGCCGGTACTGCGCGCAGAGGTTGTCGTCGCCGGCGAGGCACGCTTCGCACGCCCCGCAACTGACGCCCGGGTGAAGGATCACCTCAGCTCCGACCGATGTGGAGCGAACGCCCGCGCCGATCGCCTCGACCACACCCGCGACGTCGGCGCCAAGGATGCGGGGCACGTCGTAGTGCACGGACGAAGGCGCTTTCGCCGCCCAGGCTTCAAGGTGGTTCAACGCCACGGCCTTGACGCGCACCAGCACTTCGCCCGGCCCAGCCGTGGGGTCGGGCGCATCCTCGTAGACGTAGCCTTCGGCGCTGCCCGGTTGATGGACGCGGACGGCCTTCATGCGCGCTCCCTCTGATGTTCGTCTCGTCGCCGCTGGCTTGCCCGATACAATAGCCGCAGACACCCCTTGCGCTCAAACACGCCGGAGAAACGCCATGGTGACCGCCGCCTTCAGGAACGAGCCGCTCCTCACGCCGGAGCAACTCCAGGCACGCCTTGGCGAGTTCCACGAGGCCATCGAGCAGTTCAACGACGGCTACTACTTCGAGTCGCACGAGACGCTCGAGGATCTGTGGATGGTGACGCCGCTGCCGGAGCGGGATCTCTTTCAGGCCATCATCCAGCTCGCCGCTGCGTTCGTACACTACGCCCGCGGTGAGTACCCCGGCATCATCAAGCTGCTCGATGCGGCTGCCGACAAACTCCGTCCGTTCGTGCCAGGTCGCCTTGAGATCGATGTCGCTGCGCTGGTGGCGAGCGTCGAGCTGGCACGGGGTGAGATTGCGGGACTCGGCCCGGAGCATTTCACCGAATGGGACGAGTCGCACCTGCCGCACATCGATCGCACGAGCCCCACGAAAGGGCGGCGAGGCTCGAAGCGATAGCGCTGCTCCTTCCGCTACGCTGCGCACGATGACGGGCGTTTCCGCTAACCTCGCCGCTGTTCGTTCGCGCCTTGCCGATGCCGCAGCGCGCGCCGGTCGATCGCCGGGCGACATAACGCTGGTCGGCGTTTCAAAGACGCATCCCGCCGACGTCCTGCGCGCAGCATTCGATTCCGGCCTGCGCGATTTCGGAGAGAATCGCGTGCAGGAAGCCGCGCCGAAGATCCACGCACTGCGCGAGCAGGGCGCCGTTCCACGCTGGCACCTCGTCGGTCACCTGCAACGCAACAAAGTTCGAGCAGCGATCGACCTCTTTGATATACTCCACAGCGTTGATTCGGAGCGCCTCGCCGAGGCGATTAGCGCCGCAGCTACGCGTGCCGTCCGTGTATTCATCGAGGTGAACGCCGCCGGCGAGGAGACGAAATTTGGCGTCGCGCCAGCGGACGTTTCGAAGCTGGCGGAGCGCATCGGGAGGCTCCCGAACATCGAACTTGCGGGCCTGATGACCGTGGCGCCGCAGGTCGATGATCCCGAAGACGTGCGGCCCGTATTTAGCGCGTTGCGCCAGTTGCGCGACGCGGTCGGTCTGCGGGAGCTATCGATGGGTATGACGGACGACTTTGAAGTCGCCGTCGAAGAAGGGTCGACGCTGGTACGCGTCGGCCGTGCCATATTCGGGGCACGCGCGGCCTAACGGGGGAGTCCAAGTGAAGCTCGGACTGATCGGCTGCGGATTCATGGGCGAAGCGATGCTTGGCGCGGCGCTCGCGCGCGGAGTCGTCGTTCCGGCCGGAGTGTTCGTCGCTGAGATCAACGATGACCGTCGCGATGCCATCGCGCATCAGCACGGCGTGCGTGCAACTGCCGATCCGCGTACCGCGATCGACGGTGCCGACCTCGTCGTCTTCGCGGTCAAGCCACAAGAGTTCGAGAAGATCGCAGCGACTCTGAAGGGGAGCATCGCGCCGAACCAGACTGTCATCTCGATCATGGCCGGCGTGCCCGTCGCCAAATTGGCGCGGGCGCTTGGCTGTCACGCGGTCGTGCGTGCGATGCCGAATACGCTCGCAACGATTGGCGAGGCGATTAGCGTCTGGACCGCGACCGCGGATGTTGGCGCGGATGCACGGGCGCAAGTGGCCGCCCTGCTCGGCGTGCTCGGCCAGGAGATCTACGTCGATGACGAGAAGTATCTCGACATGGCAACGGCCCTCTCCGGCAGCGGGCCCGGCTTCGTCTTCCTGCTGATCGAAGCGTTCATTGACGCGGGCGTGCATATCGGCTTCCGGCACGATGTTGCCGAGCGTCTGGTAGTGCAGATGTTCCTCGGCTCGGCGAAGTACGCGCAGGCAACCGGCAAGCACCCGGCTCAGCTTCGCAACGAAGTTACGTCGCCTGCAGGCACGACCGCCGCAGGCCTCTTCGCGCTTGAGGATGCAGGCGTCCGCGCGGCCATCATCGATGCTGTCGAGGCCACGTTTGAGCGCTCGAAAGAACTGGGGGCCTGATTGTTCGGTGGCAACTGCATCGGCACGACGGCGGCGTCACAGGTCGTCTGCCTCGTATTCACGCTGTTCACCATCGCCATCTTCCTGCGCGCCATCCTCAGCTGGTTCAATATGGATCCGCGCAGCCCGCTCATTCAGATCCTGGAAATGGTCACGGAACCGATTATGGAACCCGTCCGGCGAATCATGCCGCGCCTCGGCGCGATCGACTTCTCGCCGCTCGTCGTCATTCTTCTCATCAACATGGTGATATCGCCGGGCCTCCAGCAGCTGCTCGGCTAGCTAGGGCAGCACGTCCGCCGCCGCTTCGACTCGTTCACACCACCACTGCAACTCGTCAGCGTCGCCCGCCGAGGCATCCAGCGCCTTTCGCCATCCGCGCAGGAGCAGGCCGCACAGCACCGTCAGCGCTTCGTGGCGACCACGATGCTCCACCGCCATACCAGCCTCGTCCGAATAGCGCTGCATCGTCTCGTCGAGCGACACGGGCAGGCGTCGCGAGTTGATCGCCAGGAACCAGCCAAGTTCGACGGCCGGTGGCGCCACGAGCGTCATTGCCCAATCGATAAGCCAGATGCGGTTGCTGGTGTCGAGTCCGATGTTGTCCAACTTCAGGTCGCCGTGCAGAAACGCCCGTGGCATTCGTGTGAGCACTCGCACGAGCGGCGACGGATCGTCGATGAGGGTGCGGACAATCGTCCGCGCGTTCACGGTCGCGTGGACATCGAAGAGGCGCCAACCTTCGCTGATGTCGTGCGCGACAGGCGCGCCGTACGCCTCCGCGACGCGCGCCGTCGCGGGTGTCAGCAGCGTGACCCGGCCTGTCAGGTCGCACGATTGTACGCCGCGAGGTTCTGGCAGCGCGTGCAGCGCCGCCATGCCCGTGACGACCGCGTCGAGCTGCGGCGTGGAGATAGCGCCCGCAGGCAGCAGCTCCGCACTGATATCGTCCATCAGCAGCGCGTATCCGTCGCCGTCTCGCGACGAACCGACGGCCGGTGTGCGCACGACGTCTCCTAGATCGACGCGAGCGTCCACGAATGCCGCCTCCCGGCACGCGAGATCGTCCGTCGCCCGCATGATCCAGTCGCGCTCGATGGACATTCGCTTGAGCACGAACGCCTCGCCGTCGCTGCGGATCAGCCGGGTGAGCGTGGCGCCGGAGAAGCCCGTGTGTGGGAACGGCACCTCTTCGACGCTACCGAGGCCGTGCGCGGCGAGCAGGGAGGCGACGTTCTCGAACACGCGGCTAGAGCCGTGGTGGCAGCGTGCCATCGACGTAGTGGACGACGGATCCGGAGCAGTTTCGCGACAGCAGCACGACCAACGGTTCGCTGTCGCTGGCGTTCTCCTCTACATGCACCTCGAAGGCGGGCACGTAGACAAAGTCTCCCTGCTCGGCGTCGACTATCTCCTTCAGCCCCTCGCCGGAGTAGAATCGCGCGCGCCCGGAAAGGATGTAGATGCTCGTCTCGCACTCGCCGTGGTGATGGATCTCCGTCCGGCCCCTCGGCGCAGTCGTCACGATGCTGGAATAGAGACGCTCGCTGCCCACTGTGTCGGACGAGACGGCTATCACGCGCTCCATATCGTTGTTCTGCCCGGGATTGCCTGTGAGCGCTGCCTTCGCGACGCGCGTAACCATCGTCCTCTACCTCGCTGTGCCGTACGATCCGAACGTGACGCCAGCGTACCAAACGTTCAACGTTCCGTACCCTCGGTTCGCGCTGACGGCGCTTCCGTCGCCGCTCGATCGAGCGGATCGCCTCGAAGCGGCTCTGTGCGCGGAAGGATGCGCCAGGGTGCCGCGCATCTATCTTAAGCGCGATGATCTGCTGTCGCTCGCTCTGGGCGGCAACAAGATTCGCAACCTGGAGTTCCTCATCGCCCACGCGCTGGAGGAAGGGGCGACCGACATCGTGACGGCGGGCCGCGTGCAATCGAATCACTGCCGCTTGACGGCGGCGGCCTGTGCGCGCGCAGGTCTACGCGCGCACCTCGTCTTTACCGGCGCGCGCCCGGCCGTCGCCTCCGGAAACTTCCTGCTCGATGATCTATTCGGGGCTCGAACGTACTTTACTGGCTCCGACGATCGTACGAGCCGCGCGCCGTGGATCGACATGATCTTGGGTGCGCTGCCCGATTTTGGCCGGCGGCCGTACCTCATCCCCGTTGGTGGCTCGGATGCTCGCGGCGCCGTCGGCCATGCGCTCGCCGCGCAGGAGTTGGCA
>CAYWOO010000162.1:0-8462 GCA_964458665.1 uncultured Dehalococcoidia bacterium | reverse complement strand
GGTCTCGTTCCTCTTCACCGGTATCCCCGCCTTCTACGAACGCCTCGGCTATCGCGTCGTGCGTCAGCCGTACTTCGAAGCCGATGCGCATGAAGCAGCAGCGACACCAAACGACGGGCTGTATGCCGTTCGGCCAATGCAGCCCGAGCACGATCGTGCCGTCGTGCGCATTCGCCAGAGCGCCGTCGCCGGGGTGACGGGCGTCGCAGTGCAGACGCTGCGCACGATGCGTGACGCGCGCAACTGGCTGGAAGAGGACGTTGGCGGCTGCTTCATCGCCGAGCGCGCCGGGCTGCCGATCGCGTACATACGCTCGCGCTGCCGCGACTACGGCCATCAGATCCTCGAAGCGGAGTGTCTGCATCACGACGGAGCGATCGCCGCCCTCCTGGCGGCGCTTGGCGCGCGCGCCGTCACACATGGCGAACGCATCGTCGCATCAGCGCCGGACGATCATCCGCTCGCGACGGCGCTGCGCACACTGCCGTCGACGATCGAGACGAACAACTTCCGCTATCCGATGATGGTGCGCTCGCTGGTCGACGATCCGGCGATCGATGCGGCGTTCGATGCGGAGCCGCTGCACTTCTGGACGACGGATCGGATCTAGCAAGCGGAAGGCCCAGCGCGAGCGCCCGACCTGCCCCGCGCTCCTCTCCTGGCTCGCAGTCGTATCGCTCTCCTCTCCACGACGTGGAGAGGAGGTGGCTGAAGGCCGGAGGTGAGGTGCGCGAGCGCCACGTAGGCTCCGGCGACGCTCGCCTCCCGCCCGAAACGCCCAAATCGTTAACCTCCCGATAACCTTCGTTGACTCGACGATAATGCCGCGCGGCTAGTATGGCCGCATGAGCAATGGCGTACGGCTGGAGCGAGTGAGCAAGCGGACCTACCGGGTGCGCAGCGCTCAGCGCAGTGCTCAGGGTGAGGCGTCGCGGCGTACTCCAGACGCGCCGCAAGAGTCCCGGTTCGCGATGCTCAGCAGATTCGCAACGGGCACGCAACGGCAGGCGCTGCCGAAGCGGAGCGCCGATCCATAAGTCCTCCCTCGACCCGGCTCGCCGCGATGGCGGGCCAACCCTCCCTCAGAGAGCCACGTGTGCCCGCGTGGCTCTCTACTTTACTCTCCGTAGCCAGCTGCCCAGCCGCCGTAACATCTTTGAAGCACGATCGCTGCATGTCAGCCGACATACTGTGAGGGACATCGAACGCGCCGCACGAAGACCGCAAGACTGAGCGACGGAAAGACTGAGAGACTCCACACATGAACCGATTCGCCTCGACATTCTCGACAGGACTGCTCGGCGTACTGGCCGGCGCCGCGCTCGTCGGCGGCGTCGTCTGGTCGCGCGACGACGGCGCCAGCTCGAAGAGCGCCGCCACCGCTGCCGCCACGACATCCGGCCAGACGGTGAGCGATAGCTCGAACAGCAACAACGGCGCGCCGCTCGCGACCACGCAGGACTTCACGGCGCTGTACAACGCCGTGCGGCCGTCCATCGTCCGCATCACGACCGGGGAGCAGGCGGCGGACCCGTTCTCAGGCGGCGGATCGGGCGGGCTCGGCTCCGGCATCGTTCTGGACAAGGACGGCCACATCCTCACGAACTACCACGTCGTGCGCGGGTCGGACACCGTGACGATTACGTTCGCCGATGGCACCGTCGCCAGCGCCGATGTCGTCGGCAAGGACCCCGGCAACGACACGGCCGTCGTCAAGACCGACGCCGATCCCAGCGAGCTGAAGCCGGCCACGCTGGGTGACTCCAGCGAAGTGAAAGTGGGCTCTGTCGTCGCCGCGATCGGCAACCCATTCGGCCTGGACGGCACGTTCACGACCGGCGTGATCAGCGGCCTCAATCGCACGCTGCAATCGAGCAGCGACGGCCGCCCGATCCGCGGCCTGCTGCAGGCGGACGCCGCCGTCAACCCCGGCAACTCGGGCGGCGCCCTGATCAACGCGAAGGGCGAAGTGATCGGCATCAACACCGCCATCGAGAATCCGGGCGGCAACTCCTTCGCCGGCGTCGCGTACGCCGTGCCGATCAACACCCCGAAGCGCTACCTGACGCAGCTCGTCTCCGGGCAAACAATCACACACGCGCGGCTCGGCATCTCCGGCAAGACGCTCACGCCCGCCGAACTGAAGACGCTGGGCATCGACCACGGCGTCGCGGTCGTGTCCGTCGATAGCGGCAGCGGCGCCGGCGCGGCCGGGTTGAAGTCGTCCGCAAACGGCAAGGGCGACGTGATCGTCGACATCGATGGCAAGGCGATGAGTTCGTTCGACGCCGTCGCCGACTACATCGACACGAAGAGCGTCGGCGACGAGGTGAAGCTCACCGTCCAACGCGACGGCAAGACCATCGACATCACAGCCGCGCTCAAGTCATGGGACTCCTCAGCCTGATCCCGCCCACAGTCGACGAGACGAACACATAAGCCGAAATACGACGAGATAGCCGGCAACTCCGCGCGTGATGTGATAGGTGGCGGTGCGGAACGCGGAGTAGAGGGAGGGTCGCAGCAATGCGGCCCTCTCTCGTCAATTGGGGTGGCGGTCGCCTCTTCGAGAGTGCCCGACCACCGGCCACCGTCGGCCAACCACGAGTAGCAACAGCTGATCAGCTCTACGTCCCTGGGGCTGGGGTAACGTCCAGTGATTCCACGAACGCTATGAAATCGTCCTCCGTGAGGTCGCTGCTTTGGTTCGTGTAGACCGCGATCCGAATTCGTTGGCCAGCGATTCGTTCACCCGAAAAGAAGAAGAAGGGCCCGTGCGGCAGCGTTCTGTGCAGTTGGCCTTCGAAGCGCCCAAGTGTGAGCGGTTTTAGAGTGTCCGACGACCATCTCACGGGATACGCCTCCGGCTCCTGGACGATCTCAATCAAGCCCTTGCGGCCGTCCATCCCGTACGCCTGCTCCACCCGCGCAAGCCCCACGTCCGCGTCGGTCCGAAGCAGACCGCCTTGCCGCACCAGGTGGAAGCGCGGGTCCTGCGGCCGCATGACCCTCCAACCGATCCGGAGTTCCGCGCTCTCAAAACTCTCGAAGGGCTCCATCTTCCCGAATGACGAGATCACCGTCTCTGCGACATTCGGTGTCCGCTCTGCTACTCCAGAACTCGAATTCGTGGGCGACGCCTTGTTGATCCGGACTTCTACACAGCCCGCAAGCAGAACGGCCGTCGCGCCCAGGCATGCGAGTAGCATCCGCATTCTCATGGGAACATAGCTCCGATAGCGTCCGCCATCGTCGTCTACGCCGCACCCGCCGTCGACGGCAGCAGCTCCGAGCGCGTCGACTCGAACGCGTCGATCGCGTCGGCTTCCTGTAGCGTAAGGCCGATCTCGTCGAGGCCGTTGAGCAGGCAGTGCTTCACGAAGGGGTCGACCTCGAACTGCCGCGACTTGCCGTTGCCGAGGCTGACCGTTTGCGTCTCCAGATCGACCTCCATTTCGTACCCTGGCGAGTCCTCCGCACGCGCGATCAGGCGGTCGATGCTCTCCTGCGGCAGCTCGACCGTGAGCAGGCCGATCTTCGCGCAGTTGTTGCGGAAAATGTCGGCGAACGACGGCGCCACGATCGCCTTCAGCCCCATCTGCTGCAGCGCCCACGGCGCATGCTCGCGCGATGAGCCGCAACCGAAGTTCGGACCCGTCACCAGGATCTCGGCGCCGTCGTAACGATGGTCGTTGAGCACGAAGTTCGGATCTTTGCGCCAGGCGTCGAACGCGAATTCGCCGAACCCTGTGCGCTCAATGCGCTTGAGGTATTTCGCCGGGATGATCTGGTCGGTGTCGACATCGGCGCGCGGCAGCGGCAGGATCTTGCCGCGAACTTTCTTGAACGGCTCCATCAGTCTCGCCTCCATGTTCTGATATCGACGAAGTGGCCGGCGATCGCGGCGGCGGCGGCCATCTGCGGACTGACGAGATGCGTGCGGCCGCCGGGTCCCTGCCGTCCTTCGAAGTTCCGGTTCGACGTCGACGCACAGCGCTCGCCCGGCAGCAAAAAGTCCGGATTCATACCGAGGCACATCGAGCAGCCAGCGTCGCGCCAGTCGAATCCCGCTTCCTTGAAGATAACGTCGAGGCCCTCCTGCTCCGCCTGCGCCTTCACGAGACCGGAGCCGGGCACAACCATCGCGGCGACGCTCTTCGCGACGTGCTGGCCGCGCACGACCTCCGCCGCCGCGCGCAGATCCTCGATGCGTCCGTTTGTGCATGAGCCGAGGAACACGCGGTCGAGTTTGATGTCCTCGATGGCGGTGCCGGGCTTGAGGGCCATGTACGTCAGCGAGCGCTCGGCCAGTTCGCGCACGCGTTCGTCGTCGAAGCTGTTCGGGTCGGGGATGCGGCCCGTGACCGGCACGCTCTGCGCCGGCGTCGTGCCCCACGTCACGCACGGCTCGATGTCCTCACCGCGCAGCTCGACGTGCACGTCGAACGCCGCGCCGTCGTCGGTCGGCAACGCCCGCCACGCATCGAGCGAGCGCTCCCACTCAGCGCCCTTCGGCGCGAACGGACGGCCCTCCACGTAGGCGAACGTCGTCTCGTCGGGCGCGACGAGTCCCGCGCGCGCCCCGCCCTCGATTGACATATTGCAGACCGTCATGCGGCCCTCCATCGAGAGCGCACGGATGACGTCGCCGCGATACTCGATGACGTGACCGACACCGCCGGCGACGCCGATCTTGCGGATGATCGCGAGGATCACGTCCTTCGCCGTCACGCCTTGGTGCAGCGCACCATTCACCTCGACGGACATCGTCTTCGGAAGCGCCTGCGCCAGCGTCTGCGTCGCAAGCACATGCTCCACCTCCGACGTACCGATGCCGAACGCGAGCGCGCCGAACGCGCCGTGCGTCGATGTGTGGCTATCGCCGCAGACAATCGTCATGCCGGGCTGCGTCAGCCCCTGCTCCGGCCCGATGATGTGCACGATGCCCTGGCGCCGGTCGTTGACCCCGAAGTACGGCACGCCAAATTCCTCGGCGTTGTGGCTGATCGTCTCGACCTGCTTCGTCGAAAGCGGGTCGGCCCATGGCTTGTCACGATCGCGCGTCGGCACGTTGTGGTCGACGGTAGCCAGCGTCAGGTCGGGCCGCCGAACCTTGCGCCCGGCTAGGCGCAACCCCTCGAACGCCTGCGCCGACGTGACCTCGTGCACGAGATGCAGGTCGATGTACAGCAGGTCGGGCTTCCCATCCGCGTGCCGCACGAGATGGGCGGCCCAAATCTTCTCGGATAGCGTCTTCGTCATCGCTTTCCCAGCCCCGGTTTCACTGCCCGTTGAGACTCCTCTGCGTAATCACCAAGGTGCACGTATTCCGGAAGCGGCACCGCACGAGAGCCCAGAGCCATCAGTCGCGTCCCTCGCATCGAATCCAGATCGCGAAATCGCTTGTCGTTCCCGACGATCGCCTCGCAGCCGTTGGCCGCTGCGGACGCAACGACGATCGCGTCGGGTGTCTTCAGCCTCGTGTGCGCGCGGATTTCCGCGGCGAGGAACAGAACTGTCCGCGTCAGATCCGTCGTCTCGACGCCAATCGCTCGTTCTGTCAGATCGACGATCGCCTCACGCTCACGCAGATCGCGGCTGCGCATCGGGTGCACGAGCAACTCCATCTGCACCAGGCGCGACAGCGAGATCGCAAGTCGGCGGGCATCCGCGCGCTCGAACAGTCCCCGTATCGGCGCCGAAAACGGCTCGAGCCGAGTCAAGAGATAGATGCACGCGCAGGAATCGAGGCTAATGTGCCTCAGCCCGACGACCCGCTCCTCGAAGGCTTCTCTTCCGAATCCCACTCGCGATCCCAACTGTCACGCTCACCGCGCACCCAAGCGCGTATGCCCTCATCCGTTTGCCATTCTGGCACGTGACTCAGGGCGCCTTCCAGCCGATCCAGCAGCGGCCTGCCCTGCAGCCGCCGGCGCAGCCATATCTCTTCTCCATCTATCATAAGATCCACCTCCTCGCCGGCCCGCCACCCGAGCGTCCGCACCATAGCTACTGGCAGCGTTATTTGATTCTTGCCGCTCAGCCGCGTCGTCCCGCGCAGTTCGTCCGCTTCGTCCTGCGGCTCTGCGCGGTAGGCGACGCGAACGTCGTTCAACATCTGCTGATTCTTAGGCGTCGGTTCGCCCCAACCTCCGGGCTTCTCTTCTTCGCTTGGCATCTGACACCTCCTTCCCACAGGGTACCAAGCCTCCTCCATGTTCGTCAAGCGTGATGATGACGCGCTTGATTTTTGATGTGCTGCCTTGGTATTTACGGATTCGAGCGTACCTCATCGTCCTGCCGCCTATCGATGGCGAGCATGCGGTTGAGGGCGTTCATGTACGCCTTCGCGGACGCGACGATGACGTCGGTATCGGCGCCACGGCCAAGGTAGCTGCGGCCGCCGCCCTCGACCCGAATCGTCACTTCGCCTTGCGCGTCGATGCCTTCGGTGACGCTCTTGACGTGAAACTCCGTCAGCTCGTTCGGGATGTCCACGATCCGGTTAATCGCGCGATATACGGCATCGACCGGGCCGGTGCCCAGCGCCGCGTCGGCGTGAATGGCGCCGTCGGGCCCGATGAGGCGCACCGTGGCCGTCGGCGTGGCGTGATCGCCGCACGACACCTGCACGAAATCCAGGTGGTAGATCTCGGTCTGCGTCCGCAGCTTGTCCGCGACGATCGCCTCGAGGTCGCGGTCGTCGATCTCGGCCTTCTTGTCGGCCAGCTCCTTGAATGCCATGAACGCGCGCGACAACTCCTCTTCGGTCAGTTCGTAGCCCAACTCTTCCAGGCGCGCCTTAAAGCCGTGCCGGCCGGATACTTTGCCCAGCACGATCTCCGCGCCGCCGGACGGCCAGCCGATGTCCTTCGCGTCCATGATCTCGTAGGTCTCGCGCATCTTGAGGATGCCGTCCTGGTGGATGCCGGACTGGTGACGGAACGCATTGGCCCCCACGATCGCCTTGTTCGACTGCATACTCATGCCCGTGAGGTTCGCGACCATGCGGCTTGTCCGGTACAGCTCCTGCGTGTTGATGTTCGTCTCGACGTTCATGAAGTCGCTGCGCGTCTTGATCGCCATCACGACTTCTTCGAGCGCGGCGTTGCCCGCGCGCTCTCCGATTCCGTTGATGCACGTCTCGATCTGACGGGCGCCGACCGAGACCGCCGCCAGCGAGTTCGCCACGGCCAGCCCGAGGTCGTTGTGACAGTGCACGGAGATCCGCGCCTTGTGGATGTTCTTCACGTTCGCATAGATGTCCTTGATGAACGCCGCGAACTCTTCGGGAATGGCGTAGCCGACGGTATCCGGGATGTTGACCGTTGTTGCGCCCGCCGCGATGCACTCCTCTAGCATCCAGTAGACGAAGTTGCGGTCGCTGCGGGTCGCGTCCATCGGACTGAATTCGACATCGCTGCAGTAACCCGCCGCACGCGCGACCATCGTGCGCGCCATCTCCAGCACAGTCTCTTTGTCCTTGGCGAGCTGGTGCATGATGTGGATATCGCTGCTCGACAGAAAGACGTGGATGCGCGGCTGCGTACCGGCCTTCACGGCGTCCCAGCAGGCATCGACGGCCTCCGGGTTCGCGTGCGCGAGTCCCGCGATCTGCGAGCCGCGGATCTCGCGCGCGATGGCCTGCACTGCCTCGAAATCGCCGGGCGATGTCCTCGGGAAGCCCGCTTCGATGATGTCGACTCCCAGCCGTTCGAGCTGGCGCGCGATCTCCATCTTGTCGGTCGCGGTCAGCGCAACGCCGGGCGATTGCTCGCCGTCACGCAGGGTTGTGTCGAAGATGATGACCTTTTCCATGATGTCCTCCACTGCATTGTTTCAGTTGAAACCGGCGGGACATCGCCCCGCCTTACTCTGCCCCCGCCCTCCGATCCGCCGTGGCGGATGAGGGCAGGCGAAGTGTGAGGATCGCGAGCGCACGCGGGCTCGTGTTTACCTTGTCTGTCCGGTGATTCGTTGTCGTTCGCTTCATCATGTCTTCACCGCTCGGGAACAGGTCTGAAGACTGTCCGTACGAGAACCACTCTCCGTGCCCAGCTATCAGCGGCTCTTCTTCAGCCAGGCCATCATGCCGCGCAACTCCGCGCCTACTTCTTCGATCTTGTGCGATGCGTTGATGCGGCGCAGCGCATTGAAGCTGGGCCGGCCGGCCTGGTTCTCGAGGATCCACTCCTTCGCGAATGTGCCATCCTGGATCTGGCCCAGCACTTTCTTCATGTTGTCTTTCACGTGCGCATCGATCACCACCGGCCCGCGCGAGTAGTCGCCGTATTCGGCCGTGTCGCTGATCGAGTAGCGCATGTACTCCATGCCGCCCTCGTACATCAGGTCGACGATCAGCTTCAGCTCGTGCATACACTCGAAGTACGCCAGCTCAGGCTGGTACCCGGCCTCGCACAGCGTCTCGAACGCCGCTTTCACCAGCGCCGTCGTGCCGCCGC
>CAYWOO010000161.1:0-17316 GCA_964458665.1 uncultured Dehalococcoidia bacterium | reverse complement strand
CAGAGATCACAGAGGGCACAGAGGTTTTGTCGGGGCACGCTGCGGCGTGCCCTGTTCGCGTTGACGACGCCCAACGCACGACTCGCGCACCACCAACGTGGCGCAGGCGTCCCGCCTGCATCTGCACAGACCTCGCACCGTAGGGGCACGGCGCGCCGTGCCCTGTTCGTTTTGGCGACGAGACCTCACCTCCGCGCTCCGCGCTGGTCCTCTCCGCCCGGCGGAGAGGAGGGCGGGCCGAATGGCTGTTCACGGGATAGAACATCGGCTGCAGATGCGAGTCACAGGCGGGGACGCCTGTGCCACTCTGTTTGGGCATAGGTCGGACAGTGTTACGGGCGGGGCGCACGCGCTCCATGTTCCGATCCGCCGTTCGTTGTAGGGGCACGGCGTGCCGTGCCCTGCTCGGATTGGCGAGCTGGTGGCCAGCACGCGACCTCGCCTCCTCACCCGCGGATCAGGATTTGCGTCCGCGCTCCTTCGACCCAAACGCCCCGAGAAACGGAGAACCCGCTCCGATCAGGAACCCAATGTCGTACCAGTTGGCGCTTCGTGCACCGTCATAGAACGGGAACCGTTCCCACGCATCGAACACATGGGCGATGAGAATAACCCACGCCGACAGGCCGTTCCAGAATCCCCACAGCAAGTCTTGCCACCACATGATGTCCTCCTTCTTCGATGTTACCCGCTCCGTACCCACACGGACGGTCGATCACATCTTCGTTGACTCCGCCTCGTAGAGCTGTAGCCCCTCCTGCGCCGCTGCCAGCTTCGATGCCGCGCGCACGAAGGCACCTGATTCCGGCACGGCGAAGTGCGTGGCGACGGCGGCGCGGTCCTGCCACGTCTCGAAGAAGAAGAGGCGGAGGGGGTTCTCGGCGTCGATGTGGACGGCGTGCGACAGGCAGCCGGGCTCGAGTCGCGAGCGCTGCGTGTGTTCGAGGCAGAGCGCGCGTAGCTCGTCGAAGGTGTCGGGGCGGGCGGTGACGGATCCGGTGATGATGATCATTTGGGTGCTCCGTTCGGGGTGCGGGTGAGTTGCTCGGAGATGGTAGCTGAGGTGGGGGACTCACAGGCGGGGACGCCTGTGCCACTCTGTTCGTGTTTGGATCGAAGTGAGTGTGCCGGCGGGGCGCCGGCGCTCCATTCTGCTCCCAGCAGTCGTGCCCGCAGGGGGCGGACACGCAGGTCCGCCCCCTGCGATAAGCCAGGGTGGAACGTGACGCCCGCTCCATCCGTGGCAGCCGCTCGATTGATCCGCCGCGCCGCCCGTCGTATGCTTGCGGCACCTACGCCGGAATGGAGTTTGCATGACCGATCGCGCCCTCTCCGACGTGCGCGTCGTCGATATCTCGCAGGGCATCGCCGGCCCCTACGCGACGAAGCTGCTGGCCGACTCCGGCGCGCTCGTCACGAAGGTCGAGCCGCCCGCGGGCGACTACTCGCGCCGGCTTGGCCCCTTCCCTGGCGATCTGCCGGATCCCGAGAAGTCGGGGCTCTACCTGCACCTCAACACCAGCAAGCGTAGCGTCACGCTCGATGTGTCCGTCACGTCGGGGCAGGTCGTGTTGAAGAAGATGCTCGCCAACGCCGACGTGTTCGTCTGCGGCGAGAAGGCATCGACGCTGCAGGCGTGGGGACTGTCGTACGACGACCTGAAGGCCGACTTTCCAGATCTTATCGTCGCGCAGGTGTCGCCGTTCGGCGCGACCGGCCCGTATGCCGACTATGACGGCAACAGCATCACCGCCATGGCGATGAGCACGATCATGTACAACACCGGCAACCCGGACCGCGAGCCGCTCGCGACGGGCGGCGAGCCGGGCGAGTACATCGCCGGCGTGCAGCTCTGGATTGGCATGCTCGCCGCGCTCGAAAATCGCGCGAAGAACGGCGGCGGCGACCACGTCGATCTGTCGATGGCGGAAGCGGCGGCCGCGGCGGACGAGTACAACGCCGCGATGTACGCCTTCCAGGGGGCGATCCGGCGCCGCTTCTACTCGCGCCACATCTTCGGCTACCCGAACGACATCATGGCCTGCGCCGATGGGCACGTCGTCGTCATCCCCGGGGCGAACGGCTTCCTGTCGCCGCTGACGCCCGACAGCGTCTCGCCGATGGCGCTGCTGCTGGAAGACATCGAACTGGACAAGACGCCGTTCTTCAAGAGCATGGGCGAACGCATGATCGGCTGGCGCGAATTCGAAGCGTCGATGCAGCCGTACCTCTCGTCGCACACCGCATTGGAGATTGTCATGACGGCGCAGGCGCTGCGCCTGCCCTTCGCCTTCGTGCCGACACCCGCCGACCTGCTCTCCGACGAGCACCTCGCCGAGCGCGCGTTCTTCGAGAAGGTGGAGACGAAGGCGGGGCCGCTCACCATCCCCGGCCAGCCCTTCAAGATGTCGGAGACGCCACTGCAGGCTTCGCCGGCGCCAGAGCGCGGCAACGCCAACGTCGCCGTACTCGTAGACGAACTCGGTTACGAAAAGGGCGATCTGACGATTCTGAGCGATCGGGGCGTGTTGTGATCGATGGTCGCAGGTCGTCGGTCGTCGGTCGTCGGGTGATTTGGAGCGAGCGCCTTCACCACGTACGGAGCGCGGGCATTCAGCCCGCGCGGGGTGGGCGGATCTCGCCGGGCTTCAGCGCGCCTGCGACGCGGGCTGAATGCCCGCGCTCCGGAAGCGGGAGGCGCTCGTGAGCAACGGGGTACTTCCGCTCGAAGGTGTACGTATCATCGACCTCGCGCAGGTGTTCGCCGGGCCGGCGTGCACGCGCATCCTCGCCGACCTCGGAGCCGACGTTATTCGCTTCGAGGCCGCGAGCCGCATGGATGTCACGCGCAACCTGATCATCACCGACAACGACGGCATGGATCATCATTGGCACCGTGCGTCGTACTTCGTCATCCGCAACGCCAGCAAGCGCGAGATGGTGCTCGACCTTAACAAGGAAGAGGCGCGCGAGATTATCCGAAAACTGATCGCCGGCGCGGACGTCGTCGTCGAGAGCTTCACGCCGCGCGTCATGGCGAACTTCGGCCTCGGCTACGACGCGCTGAAAGCGCTGAAGCCGGACCTGATCATGTGCTCGCTCTCCGGCTATGGCCAGAACGGCTCGATGCGCGACTACGGCGCGTACGGCATGGGGCTCGAAGCGGCGTCCGGCATCTCGTCGATCACCGGCTACGAGGGCGGGCCGCCGATACGCTCCGGGCTTTCGTTCACCGACCCGTACTCCGGCTTTGTCGGGGCGGGCGCGGTGCTGACGGCGCTGCATTACAAGCGGCGCACCGGCAAGGGACAGTACATCGACCTCTCCGAGCAGGAGGCCGCCATCCCGATCATGGGCGCGGCACTGCTCGAGTACCAGATGACCGGCCGTGTGACGGAGCGCCGCGGCGACCGTAGCGAGTGGGCCGCGCCGCAGGGTTGCTATCGCTGTGCCGGCGATGATCGCTGGGCCGTCATCTCCTGCTCGAACGATGCAGAGTTCGCGCGCATGGCGGGCGCGATGGGGCACGCGGAATGGCTCGATGACGCCCGCTTCGCCACCGTGCTCGCGCGGCACGATCATCACGACGAGCTTGACGCCGCGATGACCGAATGGACATCGCAGCGCGACCACTACGTCGTCATGCACACGTTGCAGAGGGCCGGCGTGAAGGCCTCGGCGGTGCTGGATGGCAAAGAGATCCTCTTCGACCCGCAGTTCAAGTCGCGCGGTCACTTCGATGTCGTCGAGCAGCCGCTGTTGGGCAAGCGTCCCGTGCAACGCCACCTGGCGGCAAAGTTCGGCCGTTTCGAGGCGAAGGCGCGGCGCCCCGCGCCGACGCTGGGCCAGCACAACGACGAGGTGCTGAAGGAGATCGGCTACAGCGACGCCGAGATCGCGAAGCTCAAAGAAGACGCGATCATCGCGGACGAGCCGAAGCTGCCGGTGCCGGCGCAATTCGTTTCGGCGGCGCTGAAGCTCCCGTACGATCGCTACCTGGAGCACGGCATCCTGCAGGCGCTGGAGCCCGACTACCGCGAGCAGTTGGGGATTGCGGACTAGGTCGAACGGCCTCAGGACCCGCCACCAGCCATCGGCGGCGGTAGAATCACCACCATGGAACCCCAAATCGAATACGCTACGGCCGCCGACGGTGTGCGCATCGCGACGCTGGCGCTCGGCACGCAGGGCAGCACGCCGCTGTTGATTGCCGCGACGCCGCCGTGGAGCCATGTCCTCCTGGAATATCGCATCCCTCCTGTGCGGGCCTGGTTGGACGCCATTGGGCAGACCGCGAGCATCGTGCGCTACGACTGCCGCGGCACCGGGTTTTCCGACCGGGATGCGCTGGATTTTTCGATTGAGGCGCAGGTGCGCGACATGGAAGCCGTCGCTGACCACTACGAGCTGGCGTCGTTCGCGCTCTGGGGTGCTATTGGCGGCAGCCCGGCATCGATTGTGTACGCCGCCCGCCATCCCGAGCGCGTGTCGCAGCTCTTCCTCTGGTGCGGTTACGCGCGCGGCGCGTCGCTGTTCGGCCGCCCGGAGGCAAGCGCACTGGGAGAGTTGCTGCGGCAAGACTGGGAGATGTACACGGACACGTACGCGCAGGCGGCCTTCGGCTGGCCCGACAGCGAGACCGCTGCGCAGTACGCCGCGCTGACCCGCGCTTCGATCACCCAGGAGGGGATGGTCGCGTTCCTGCGCGCAATGTCCGGCGTCGACGTCACGGCGGAAGCGCGCCGCGTTTGCTCGCCAACCCTCATGATGACACGAAGAGGCTCGAAATTCTCGGGCTTGGATGATGCGCGCGAATTGGCGTCCGTCATTTCGCCGGCCCGCCTCCTGGTCCTCGATGGCTCCTCGCCGGCGCCGTTCCTGGGAGATACAGCGCCAGTGCTCGCGGCGATACACGACTTCGCCGCCGTGAACGCGCCGCCTAGGCGGCCGAAGAGCGCCGTGGCGCCGCTGACCGGCCGCGAGCAGCAGGTGCTTCGGCTGCTGGCAAACGGGCGCACCGGTAAGGAGATCGCCAGCGGACTCGGTATCAGCCTGGCGACGGTACAGCGGCACATCGCAAACATCTATGCGAAAATCGGCGCGCGCGGCCGCGTCGCCGCGGTAGCGTACGCGTTCGAGCACGGGATGGTCCGACACACCGGGGACTAGGGCGTACACACTTCGTCTCAATTCCGGCGGGGATGTTGCCATCAGGCCGTGCGCGACTCATCGGTTTGCGGGATGCCCGGGACGCCGCCCCTCGGTACGATCTGTCGGGTTGGCAGTTCAGGAGGTGCGCATGACGACCGCGCGATTTGAAACCGCTGTGCTGTTGCTGGCGGGCCTGTTCTTCCTGGCGCCGGGTGTCTGGGCATTCGCCGCGCCTCACTCGTTCTACGATCAGCTTGCGCCGTTCCCGCCGTACAACCGCCATCTGCTGCACGACATCGGCGCGTTCCAGATCGGCATCGGCGTGGCGCTGCTGCTGGCGTTGCGATGGAGCGACGCGCGCTTCGTCGTGTTCGCAGGGGCTGCGGCGGGCGCGACGGTGCATGTGCTCTCGCACTTCGTCGATCACGATCGCGGCGGCAAGGACACCGACGTATTCGTGTTCGGGGCGGTCGCCGTGCTGCTCGTCGTTGCTGCTGCGCTCCGATGGAACGGAATGCAGCGAGGTGGATCGGAAACCAGGACGTAGGGACGCGGCTTGAGCCCCTTCCGCCGCCCAGCGTCCTGCCGGTACCCGCTCCCCGGTTCGCATTGGCTCTCGCAGGCCGCCGTCGCGCGCTGTACAACGTGACCATGGAGAACCCGCCGCCCGTCACGCTCGAAGGCGCGCACGTCCGCCTCGAACCGCTCGCGCAGCATCACCTCGGTGGCATCATGCGGGCGGGCGAGGATGATGCCGTATGGACGTGGCTCACGAATCGGCCGCGGACGCGCGCGGAGTATCAGGCGTGGCTGGATCACGCGCTCGCTGAGCAGACCGCGGGCCGCGAACTGCCGTTCGCCACGATCGATCGCGCGAGCGGCGCCGTCGTCGGCAGCACGCGACTGTTTTTCGTCAGCCAAGCGCGATCGGCGGGTGGAGATCGGCGGCACGTGGCTCGCGCCGTCCGCGCAGCGTACGCCGATCAATACCGAATCCAAGCTGCTGTTGCTCGCGCACTGCTTCGACACGCTCGCGTGCGTGCGCGTCGAGTTGAAGACGGATGCGCGCAACGAGAAATCGCGGCGCGCAATTGAGCGCATCGGCGCGACGTACGAGTGTGTGATGCGCAAGCACATGCTCACCCGCGGCGGCTTCCACCGCGACTCGGTGTACTTCGCGATCGTCGATGACGAGTGGCCGGACGTGCGGGCGCGGCTGGAGGGGATGGTGGGGGCGAGTGGTTAGTTCACAGTTCGTCAGGCGATTGCATGATTGACACGGAAACCTGAGCAGGCAGCTAGTAGAGTCCCTCAAGGCCCTACCCATTTAGACCGATTGGTCATATGATGCCAAGAGAGGTTCAAGGCCCATGCGTGCGGTCGCAATCGGATATATCTCCCTGACTCTTGAGGCTTACCGAGAAGGCAAGTCCTTTGTTTCACGTTGCCGGGAATTGGACGTTGCCAGCTGTGGCAACACCGCGGATGAGGCTATGGAGGCTGTCCAGGAAGCGACGACGGACTATCTAAACGCGATCGAAGTGTTGGGAGAACGACATCGGATCTTTGCCGAAAAAGGAATCGTCATTCACAAGTCCCGACCTCGCATCCCTGCTGGTGTTGAAGTAGCGGCGCCAACTGAGAAGGAAGGTATCGCCAAGCGAGTCGTCCTCCCGCTCCCTCTTGCGGCGTGACGAAGAAGGCTCGCAAGTCGAAAAAATCACGCCCGCCGCGTATGCCGTTGGTATCCAGCCAGCGGCTTGTTCGCGCCCTCCGCCGCCTCAACTTTGTCGACATGCCTGCAACTGGAGGGAGCCACCATACAATGTGGCGATCTTGACCCTGCCCCGGTTTTCCGGACTGACCCTGGATGGCACGAAGGACGTTTGTACTGTTGTGCTCGGCAAGAGAGAGATTCCAAGAGGGACACTGAGCAGCATTCTCAAGCAAGCAAACGTTTCAGTCGCCATGCTCATCAAGGCACTGCGCGCGTAGACACCAGCCCCGATCTTTCCGAGCCGGCTCTCGGGCATCTTGCCTCGGCGATAGCGGCTCGCTGTTTGCGATTGAGAACGCTGGCGGACGGTTTGCCTCCCGCGGCGACTCGTCGACAGGACCTGTCCCTATGGAGCCGGCCTTCGCTACCCTGCCTGCATGCCGAACTCTGTGACCGTGCGCGTGCCCGCGACAAGCGCGAATCTTGGGCCAGGGTTCGATAGCATCGGGCTGGCGTTGGTGTTGACGCAGGATGTGACGGTTGCGCTCGACCACCAGCCGGAGACGAACGACGGGCTCGTCCGGCTCGTGCTCGATGCCGCTCGCTCGGCGTACCGGCTGGCGCGGGTCGAGGTGCCGGAACTTCGTGCATCCGGCACGACGGCGATTCCGATCGGGCGCGGCCTCGGCGCGAGCGCAGCAGCGCGCGCCGCCGGCATCGTGGGCGCAAACGCGCTGATGGGCGGCAAGCTCAGCGAGGCGCAAATGCTCTCGCTGGGCGCCGGGCTGGAGGGCCACGCCGACAACATGGCGCCCGCGCTCTTCGGCGGCCTGCGCGTGGTCGTGCGCGATGGCGATGCGTTTCGCCATATCGCCGTGCCGCGCGCGCCGGGATTGAAGATCGTACTGTTCGTGCCGGATTTCGAAATGCCGACCGGCGAGAGCCGCAAGCTGCTGCCCACCGAGCTGTCGAAAGACGACGCGGTGTTCAACATCGGCCGCGCCGCGCTGCTGGTGGCGGCGCTTGCAACGGGCGAGTGGGACGTCCTAGACCTCGCGACGCAGGACCGAATCCACCAGCCCGCCCGCACGAAGATCTTCCCCGGCATGCCGGAGATCTTCGCCGCGGCGAAGCGCGCGGGCGCACTGTGCGCGTACCTCAGCGGCGGCGGGTCAACGATCGCCGCGTTCGCCATCGATGGCGAGGAGCGCATCGCGCGCGCCATGATGCAGGAAGCGATCGCGCGGGGCTATCCGGGGCACACCACCATCACTGCTGCGAGCGATGTTGGCGCAGTCGTCGTATCGAGCACGTAGGCGTAGACGTCTGAGACGTTGCGCACGGTCCAGGCTGTTCAGCCCCGAGCCCGCATCGCGGCGCCTTCTCGATATCCAAGGCCAGTTTGGCGTTTGGCCGTGTCGTATGCGTTGCCGGATTGTTACGGTCGTTGGTCGATCGTTGGGCGGACGGGAACCACGCAGGACACGAAGGAGCACGAAGGGGGAACCACGGATTACGCGGATTGCACGGAGGGGGCACGAAGGTAGCGACCTTGGCAGGGTTCTGGTCGACCGGCTAGCGTTGCCGCGCGGGAATCTCGTCCAACAGGCGGGGCGCCTGTCCTACATCGCGTGACGAGCTGTGGTGTGCGGATGGGGCGCGGCGCCCGAAGCCACGAGGGCTCGCGAGTGGCAAGGACGCTGTCTTGACCCATTCGATCAGGCGGCGACGGCCTCGCGGACGCAGTTGCGGCCGGCTTCCTTCGCGCGGTACAGCGCGGCGTCCGCCGCTTCGATGAGCGCGTCGTGCTGCTCCGCGTCCTCCGGATAGACCGCCAGGCCTATGCTGACACTGGCGCCGGACGACTGGGCAGCGCTCCGCAAGCGCTCCGCGAGCACGCGCGCGTCATCCCGAGAGGAGTGCGGCGCGACCACGATGAACTCGTCGCCACCATAGCGCGCCACGAGGTCTTCGCGGCGCACGACTGATTGGAGCGCCTGGGCGACCTCCCGCAACTTGTCGTCACCCGCCGGATGGCCGTCGCGGTCGTTGATCAGTTTGAAGTGGTCGAAGTCGATGAGCATCAACGCCAATGGCGTGCGCTTCTCGATCGCCTCGTCGAGGCTCGTCGGGTACGACTCGTGAAAGCGCCGGCGGTTCGGCAGTCCCGTCAGCGAATCGGTGACTGCCACCGATGCGATGACCGCGCGCAATCGCTGTTCGCCGCCGGCCAGGATGCTTGCGTTCAGCCCCATCATCGCCAGGCCGATGGTGACCACCGTGACGTACGCCCACGGGACGGGATGGCCGAGTGCCGCAGTGATGAACGCGAAGGCGAGGTAGTTCGCGCAGACCCACGCGACCTCTTCGAACATCTGCTTGCGGGTGATCATGTGCGCCGCACCGATGATGGTCAGGAAGTAGATGGTGAAGACGGGGTTGCGCACATCATGCAGCGCAACCAGTGGTACGGTCACCGACACGACGTCCAGGTGGCGGATGAGGCCGTACATGCGGTCGCTGATGGTGCCGCGTAGTTCGAGCACGACGTGAAAGAGGTTGTACGCCGTCAGGATCCCAGTGCTGATCACAAGCGCCATGCCGCTGACGTTCAGCACGCCCATCTGGACGAGTGCGACCCACAGGCCGACGAGCAACCATCGCAGCGCAAGCGTACTTCGCCGGAACGACGGGTCGGCAATCGTCAACTCGGAAACGGCGGGGCTGGGCACAGTCGCCAACGTGGTCCCCTTTTGTGCACCTAAATCTCCGTAGATATCGGCATCGCAAACGGGACAATCCAGAGGTTTCCGGGGCCGTTTGACGTGAAGCAGGGGTGTTCCACGAGCGTTACGCGGGGCGCCTGCGCTTCGAGCGCATATCTGGAGCGAGCGACTCGACAGCTCAGCCGTACTTGGTGTGCGACAGATACTGGGCGCTCACGGCGCGGGCGTCACCGCAGCATCCGGCGTCAACCATGCCATGACGGCGTCTACTATCCGGCGCTGCACCGGAACGGCGTCGTCGAGCGTCTTGTGGCTCACCAGCGCCAGGCCGCCGCCGCCGTCGCTCGGCGCCACCGGCGCCCGCTCGCTGGATTCGTCGACATTCGTGATATTGGCCTGCGCGTACGGGTTGCCGTGCCAGCCCTCGTTTGTCTGGAACGCGTTGAGGAGGGGGATCAAAGCCGGCACTTCCGTCGCGTCGCGATCGTACAGCACCGTCGTGCGGTCGATCAGCACGCCGTAGATGCGGTCGGCAAAACGATCCTCCAGCACGGCGGCGATAGACGTGACGGCCGCCGCGCCGTGGCTGTGACCGATCATCACAGCACGCAGGCAAGGCATCTCGTCCAGGCGGCGCACGACTTCGTTCGTGATCCAGTCTTCGTTGCGCGTCTGCGGCATCTCGGCGCCGAAGATCGCCGATGTCGATAGCAGCGGCACGGTGGCGATGCCATCATCCTGTGCGCGGGCCTGCAGCGCGTTCACGATGTCCAGCACGCCCAGGCTCTCGCCCTGTGTCGAGTCAAAGAGGTCCGTGCCGGCTGAACCGATCGCTACGATCAGCGCTGGCGGCTGCGGGGCGTCGCACGCGTATGTTGCCGCGTCCGAGGGGTCGCCCGCGTAAAAGTCGCGATGGTGTTCGGGATCGACGCAGGCAAACGACTCCAGGAGTGGGATCTCGATGCCACCGAACGCAGATTCGTCCTTTCCGCTGAGCGTGCCATCGCCGTTCGAGTCCAGGCACGACGTGAGCACCGCCACGCCGTCGCGCGACGTCGCGAGTCCGTCGATCCACGTCTTGGGTGCTGGTGTGGGCTGCGGCGTTGGTGGCTCGGGCGTGTGAATCCGGATGCCCGCCGATACCTTGTCGGCCGTGTGGGAGCTGCGGGAAAAGACCGAAAACAGCACGACGGCTGCCGCTACGGCAAGCAGGAAGGCGACTGACATGCTGGCGATCTTCATCCAGCGGCGCGCCGTCGAGGGTTGTCGGCGAATGCGGTCTTGGGCCGGGCGTTGCGCTGCAGCGACGCGATCGCCTGGAGCCACGATCCAGCCTGGTCGCCGATCAACGCTGCTGGCCCCGGCCGGCCGCCGGTCAGCTGGAACGTCGATTCCGCGTCCGCCGAGGCAGCGCGCAGCCGGTTCTTGCCCGACCGCTGCCAGCCGGTCAGGTCGTGCAGCCAGAAGGCCGCCTGGTCGATGCGGACCTGGTCGACGTGCGGCAGGAAGAAGAGGCGGGCGCTCGTGAGGATCAAGACACCTTTCCACCAGTACGGTGGTTCGGGTATGCGGAGGCGCGCTGTCCCCGAGCGCACGAGGCGCTCGGTGGGCAGGAGTTGCGCCTCATCGAACCAGCCATGGCTGCGGGAGGCCATGGATCAGTATACGCAGATGCGCGCGCCGCCCGCGTCAACGGGGCGTTATCATCCATGCATGCGATCTGTTTGTCCTGTGCGAAGTCGGCAGGTTGAGGCACGCTCGGAAGCTACGAGCGCTCTTCATTGCTTCATCGGCGAATCAAAATCTGACCACCGGGTGGGGCATTCGCTGATCCGCCATCTTCACGCGGTCGATACTCACCGGACGATGCAAGACCGTATGGCGGCCGCCCAAATCCTCGTTGACCTGCGGGAGCGCCGGCAGGAACAGACGCCCCAGGCGCTAGCGCGCATCACCGTGGTCGCGCTGTTCATCGCTATGTGGGCGTTGCTGTGGGTTGCCGGCATCCCCATGCTCGTGCCGTTTCTTCTGACGCTGCTGGCGGAAACAGTCTTCCTGCTCGTCTACTGGCGCGCCGTTTTCGTGCTGCCCGACGCGCGTGGCGTCCGTATCGCTCGCGTCTGCATGCTGGGCGCGGAGATCGTCTTCCACACGACGATGGTCTACTTTCTGGGCAGCATCATGTGGCTTGGCGCGTTCGCCTACGTCTTCGGGCTGATCTTCACGAACACCTTCCTCGACCTGCGCGGCGGCTTCATCTACACAACAGGTGCCTCTGCGGCGTTCGTGTCGCTGATTCTGCTGGAGGCGACGGGCACGATTCCGCACCATATCTACGGGGAGCAGGGACCGCTGCGCTACGAGGATCCGAAGGTCGTGATTACGACCGCCCTGGCAGGAGCGGGCGTCTTCTTCAGCATCTACCTGTGGGTGAACTGGGTGGGCCATCAACTGCGGGGCGAGCGCGATCGCGCCGTCGCGGCGCAGACGCAGACCGTGCGCGCAAGGGAAGCGCTGGTCCAGGCAAATGCCGATCTGGAGGGCAGGGTGCGGGAGCGCACCGGCGAGCTGGAACTGGCAAACGCCGCGCTGGGCAGCAGCGAGGAATTGCTCCGCTCTACCGTCGAATCGACGGCCGACGGCATCCTCGTCGTCGACCGCAACGGCAACGTGGCGTTCGGGAACCGGCGCTTCGCGCAGATGTGGCGCATCCCCGACGAACTGCTCGAACGCCGCGACGACGAAGCACTCCTTGGGTTCGTGGTCGAGCAGCTCGACGATCCGCAGGCGTTTCGTGCGAAGGTGCGGGAGCTGTACCAGTCGGACCGCGAAGATCTCGATTCGCTGCTGTTCAAGGACGGCCGCGTGTTCGAGCGATACTCGCGCCCGCTGGTGCGGGATGGCGCCGTCGACGGGCGCGTATGGAGCTTTCGCGACATCAGCGAACGCAAGCGCATCGAGGCGCAACTCGTGCACGTCGCCAACCACGATCCGCTGACCGGCCTCTTCAACCGCCGCCGTTTCGATGAGGAGCTGGACCGTCACCTGTCCGAAGCGCAGCGCTACGGCCTGCGCGGCGCGCTGCTGTTTCTTGACCTCGATCAGTTCAAGGACGTGAACGACAGCCGCGGCCACCGCGCCGGCGATGACCTGCTGACCAGCCTTGCACTGCTACTGAGCCAGCGCCTGCGCGATACGGACGTAGTCGCCCGGCTGGGCGGCGACGAGTTCGCGGTGCTGCTCCCGCACGCCGATGCTGAGCAGGCGAACGCAGTCGCCAAGGACCTGCTGGAGGCGATCCGCAGCTATACGTTCGTCGTCGGCGGCGCACCGTTGGGCATTACCGTCAGCCTCGAGATCGCGCTGTTCCCGGAACACGGCCTCAATGCGGGCGAGCTGCTGTCGCGCGCCGACATGGCCATGTATCGCGCCAAAGAAGAAGGCCGCAACCGCGCCAGCGTGTTCGCGCCCGAGGGCGATTGGCAGGCACAAGTGGAGTCGCGTATCGGCTGGCACCAGCGCATCCGCGAGGCGCTGGATAACGATCTCTTCGTCCTGCACGCGCAGCCGATCCTCGACCTGGCCACGGACCGCGTGTCTCAGTACGAGCTGCTGCTGCGTATGGTTGCTCCGGACGGGGAGCTGATCGCGCCGAGCATCTTCCTTGACATCGCCGAGCGCTCCGGCCTCATCCAGGATATCGACCGGTGGGTGGTGCGCCGGGCCATCCAGTTGCTCGGCGAGCACGAGGCGGCGGGACGTGAACTGCGCCTCGAGGTCAACCTGTCGGGGAAGGCCTTCGCCGACCGCGAGCTGCTACCCATGATCCAGAACGAACTTGCGGCCCATCGCGTCAATCCCGCGAACCTCGTACTGGAAGTTACCGAGACGGCGGCCATCGCCAGCATCGCCGAGGCGCAGACGTTCGTGCACACGTTGCAGGCCATCGGCTGTGGATTCGCGCTTGACGACTTCGGTGTCGGCTTCTCGTCCTTCTCGCAGCTGAAGCACCTGCCGGTCGATTACCTCAAGATCGATGGGAGCTTTGTGCAGGACCTGGCCGAGAACGCCGTTGACCAGCATCTGGTGCGGGCGATCGTCAGCATCGCGCGCGGCCTCGGCAGGAAGACGATCGCCGAATTCGTCGGCGATAGCGAGTCCGTGCGGCTGCTCAAGGCGTACGGCGTCGACTACGCGCAGGGCTACCACATCGCCAAGCCCGCACCGCTGCCGGCGATCGCAAAAGACGTCGACGCGGCTGCGTAGCATCTGCCCCATGGAGGGGCGCCTCTCGGGCGCCCGGTGCTCGATCCGAGAAAACATGCCCGTACCCGCACGCGGGCAGGGCGAGGCCTAACCTTAACCGAGGTCTCAGCGATCGGCGCTGGTTATCCGAGCGTGTACGACTGCCTCTTGCGCCCGACGAACGTCGATGCTTCGGCGTAGCCGGCGCGCTTTGCCCACGCCACCAGATCGTCGAAGTGCGAGCCCACGAGCCGCGGCACGTGCGCGTCTGAGCCGAGCGTGATCGGCAGACCAAGCGCGCGCGCCCGCTCGATGAGCGGCAGCGCGGGAAACACTTCGCCGCAGCGGCGGATGCCGTTGCTGTTCAGCTCGACTGCCGTGCCGTTGACGGCCGCGCCCTTGAGGATGAGGTCGTGCAGCGGTGTCTCGTCACGCGGCCGGTGGCCGAACTTCTTCAAGACGTCAGGATGAGCTAGCACGTCGGCCAGGCCCGACTCGGCCAGGTCCTTCATCAGCGCGCCGTACTCCGCCCATGTTTCGGCGATGTCGTGCTTCTCCCACTCGTCGAGGAAGAGATCGTCGTCGATGCCCCACGAGCCGATGTAGTGCACCGAGCCGAGCACGATGTCCCAGTCGTACGGCGCGAGGAAGGATCGCAGCGCGTCTTCCTTGCCGGGCAGCCAATCCATCTCGAGCCCCATCAACACCGGCAGCCCCGCGGCCTTCGCGTCCTCGACCAGGCGCACGTAGTCGGCGACGCTGCCCGAGACGTGGTCCTGCCAGTAGTGCGCCACCATGCCGGCGAGGCGCGCATCGGGGTCTTCGTCCCACCAGCCGTGGAGCAGTTTGTACGCCTCTTCGAATCGGAAGAGATGCTCGGTGATGCAGACGGTCGTGACGCCGCGCGCTTCGCCCGCGCGCACGTACTCCTCGATCAATGCGCGCGTCATCGGCGGTTGCTGGCCGTGCTGCTGCAGGTGCGTGTGACAATCAACTAGCATCGCGGGCAGCTTAGCACTGGTTGTCGGTCGTCGGTCGTCGGTCGTCGGGCGTCGGACGAAAGGAGGACGACGGGCGGGGCGCCCGCGCTCCTTGGCCAGTTACCGCCGCAGCCCGAGGTCGTCGATGATCGGCTCCATCGCGGCGATCAGCGACGCAGCGCGATTCGCGGCATCTGTCGCCAGTTCGGGCGTCAACGCCGGTGCGGGGAACGCGCGGTGGAGGCGCGTCCACACGGCCGTCCACTCTTCCAGTTCGTACTCTCGTCCCGCCTTGGCGACGATCTCCGGCGCGCGTTCGGCGAGCCGCGCCGCGGCCTCGTAGTTGCGGTCGCGGTCCGCGCCCTCGAAGTGCAGGCCGATCTCGAGGCGTTCGGTCTTGCGCTGCACCCAGATCTCGTAGTGCACGGACGGATCGCCGCGAAAGTACTGTAGATAGCCGAATCGCTGCCGCCACTCCAGGCCGCCGAGGTCTGTGCCGAGGTGGGCAGTCATACCCTCGTGCACGAGCGCCAGGAAGTCGCGGATGCGGAGCGAAGGCGTGGTACTGCGCCGGGGCTTCGCCATGCCCGGATCATATCCGGCTATGCTGGCTCATGCTGATCGGCTTGATCTCCGATACGCACGGATACCTCGACCCGCGGCTGGCGACGGCGTTCGCCGACGTCGACGCGATCGTCCATGCGGGCGATGTCGGCGGCGCGCACGTGCTCGATGCGTTGCGCGCGACAGCGACGCTCTACGCCGTGTACGGCAACAACGACGAGAAGCTCGGCAGCCTCGGCCTGCGCCTGCACGATGACTTCGAGCTGGGCGGCGTGCGATTCCACCTCGTGCATCAGCTCCCGCACGCCCGCCCTAGCGATGCGACCGATGTCGTCGTCTTCGGCCACAGCCACCGCACGCTGATCGAACAACGCGGCAGCACGCTCTACCTGAATCCCGGCGCTGCGGGCCGAGTCGGGTTCCACAAGATCCAGACCGTTGCCCTGATGCGCGTCGCAAGTGGCGCGATCTCCTGTACCCACATCGTCGAACTAGGCGTGCGCCAGACGACTGCCCACGGCCGCTGAAGTCGCCGCCAAGTCGCCGCCAAGTCGACGCCACGTCGCCGCGCAGTTACCCACCTGATCGGTTGCCACGCCCGGCGGCTATCACCTACACTCCGGGCAACAGCAGGCAACCAAGGAGAAGCGACATGCGGACAGCGTACATGACCATCCAAAGAGGTATCGCGACCTATTCGGAGGACATGACGCTCAATGCGAACGTTGAACTTGGGGATCTTGGCGCATGTAGACGCCGGTAAGACAAGCCTGACCGAGCGGCTGCTCTACGCCGCCGGTGTCATCGACGAGATCGGCAGCGTCGATGACGGCAGCACCCAGACCGATTCTCTGGCGCTCGAACGCCAACGCGGCATTACGATCAAATCTGCCGTCGTGTCGTTCGTCGTCGACGACGTCACCGTCAACCTGATCGATACACCCGGCCACCCGGATTTCATCGCCGAGGTAGAACGCGTGTTGAGCGTCCTCGACGGCGCTGTGCTCGTGATCTCCGCCGTTGAGGGCGTGCAGGCGCAGACCCGCGTGTTGATGCGGACGCTGCAGCGGCTGCGCATTCCCACGCTCATCTTCGTCAACAAGATCGACCGCGCGGGTGCGGACGATGCTCGCGTTCTACGGGCGATCTCCGAGAAGCTGACGCCGGCGATCATCGCTATGGGATCGGCGCATGGCCTCGGCACGCGCAACCCTTGCTACACGTCGCACGGGCCGGACGATGTCGCGTTTGTAGCTGGGCTGGCTGATCTGCTCGCCGATCACGACGCCGCGATTCTGACCGCGTACGTCGACGACGAGACGGCCGTTTCGTACAGCCATCTGCGCGACGCGCTCGCTGCGCAGACCAGGCAGGCCCTTGTACATCCGGTGTTCTTCGGCTCGGCGATCACGGGTGCGGGCGTGGACGCGCTGACCGCCGGTATCACGGAGTTGCTGCCGTCGTCCGAGGGCGATGCTGATGGCCCCGTCTCGGGAACGGTGTTCAAAATCGAACGCGGCCCGGCGAGAGAGAAGATCGCGTACGTGCGGATGTTCTCGGGAGCGGTACGGGTGCGCGACCGGCTCCAGTTCGGGAACGAGCGTGAGGGGAAGGCCACAGCGATCAGCGTGTTCGACCGCGGCTCGGCAGCGCACCGTGCGGCGGTCGTTGCCGGGCAGATCGGAAAGCTCTGGGGGTTGGCCGATGTCCGGATCGCCGATGCGATCGGCGTGCCGCGCACGAACGCCGGTCGCCACTACTTCGCGCCGCCGACACTGGAATCGGTGATCGTTCCCCGCCGCTCCGCCGACAAAGGCGCGCTGCGGGTCGCGCTCGCCCAGCTCGCCGAGCAAGACCCACTCATCAACCTGCGACAGGACGACGTCCGGCAGGAGATCTTCGTTTCGCTCTACGGCGAGGTGCAGAAGGAGGT
>CAYWOO010000160.1:0-2624 GCA_964458665.1 uncultured Dehalococcoidia bacterium | reverse complement strand
ACCAGCATTGGCGGCGAGCATGTGCTGAGCGGGATGGATGAGGTGCCGGTGCTGGCGGTGGCCGCCGCGTTCGCCGAGGGCACGACCGTCGTGCGCGATGCGGCCGAATTGCGCGTGAAGGAGTCCGATCGCATCGCGACGACGGTGTCGCAGCTTGCGGCGCTCGGCGTTTCGATTGTCGAGCGCCAGGATGGCATGACGATCGAAGGCGGCGGCCACGTGCATGGCGGCGACGTGCGCTCGTTCGGCGACCATCGTCTCGCGATGGCGCTCGCCGCGGCGGCGCTGGCCGGCTCCGGCGACGTGGGCATCGCGGATGCGGAGGCGGTCGCCGTGTCGTACCCGGCGTTCTGGCAGCACCTGGAAGAGCTTTCGCAGTGAGCATCGAAAACTGTAGAACGTCCGGCGGCTGTGCCAATCCGGGTCGCCGTCTAACAGCCGGGGGCGGCTGTGCCAATCCGGGTAGCCGTCCAACAGCCGGGGGCGGCTGTCCTACATCCAGGCTCGCTGCCCGGACAGCCGAGGGCGGCTGTGATCCGGACTGGGTCGCGGGATCCCGGGCAGAGAGCGGCTCGGCCGTTCCCGGCTGTGATCCTGGCTCGCCCGGAGGGTCGGCGTGACTGATCGCGCGGCGGCGCAACCGCTGCTCGTGGTGCTGTCCGGGCCTTCTGGCGCCGGCAAGGACGCCGTGCTGGATGAGTTGGCACGGCGCGGGCATACCTTCCATCGCGTTGTGACGTGCACGACGCGTGCGCCACGCGACAATGAGCGCGAGGGCGTCGATTACTTCTTCGTCACGCACGATGCCTTCGACAAGCTCGTCGCCGATGACGGGCTGCTGGAGCACGCCGTTGTCTACGGCGAGGGCTACGGCGTTCCGCGACAGCAGGTCGTCGAGAGCCTGAGCGAGGGGCTCGACGTGTATGTGCGCACGGACGTGCAGGGCGCGGCCTCGATCAAGCGCATCGCGCCGGGCGCGCTGCTCGTCTTTATTGCGCCGTCGTCGATGGAGGAACTGGAGCAGCGCGTCCGCGCGCGCGGCTCGGACGACGAAGAACACGTCCAGCGCCGGCTGCGAACGGCGCACGATGAGATGGCGCGCAGCGGCGAGTTCGACTACGTCATCGTCAACGAGCCGGGCCGCCTCGAGGCGACCGTCGATCACCTGCTCGAGGTGCTGGACGTTGAGCGGATGAAGGCACGGCCGGCGCGCGGGGGACTGGCGGGCGCATCGTAACGGTCAGCGGCAGCTACGACGCGTGGAACGTCAGCGCGCTCTTCGGCAGCATGGAGGGCGCGCGCCGCGCGATCGACGCGCTGCAGAACGACGGCGTCGAGGCGGGCAGCATCAGCCTTTCGGGCGAAGGCGCGGATGCGGCGAAGCGCATGGCGAACTCGCAGCGCAACACAAATGCGAGCGACGCGCCGATCTTGGGCCGGGTGATCTGGCGCTGCGTACTGTGGAGCGCCGTCGGCGCGGTGTTGGGCGCTGGCGTCGGACTCGCATTCGGCCTCAGCGGTGTCTCGTTGCCGGGGACATCGAACAGCGTAGCGTTGCAGGTGGCCAGTTGGGCAATGTTCCTGCACATCGGTGGGGCGCTCTGGGGCGCCTATGCCGGCATCAGCAGCGGCAGCGCGTGGGAACTGACGTTCCAGCCCACGGGCGACGATGGCCGCGTCTTCGTCAACGTCGCCGCCACGAACGAGCGCGACAGCGTGCGCGCGGAGCGAGTGCTGCGATCGAAAGCGGCGCTGTCGATCACGCGTGGCGGCAGTGTTATAGCGGTTTCGGACGTTGTACGTCCGGATGTGCAAGACGCGATGTAGGACAGGCGCACTGCCCTTGTTGGTCGTTCTGTGGATGAGCATTATCGCTCGATGCGAGGACTCACAGCCGGGGACGGCTGTGCCACTCTTCGGGGCTCGATCGGACTCTTGAGATCGTTTATCGCGTCGGTTGACCGATCGTGCCGCACGCGATCGGAGTTCTCCGTCGGAGTCTCATCTAGCGTCGGTCCGGCTCTTGCCGGACCCACAGCCGAGGGCGGCTATGCTCCACGCTGCGCGTCTCCTTCGGCCGCGATGTCGCGTTCGCAACAACATTGTTCGACTGTGGAGGACTCACAGCCGGGGGCGGCTGTGCCACTCCCTTTGTCGCGTTGCGAACTGAAGATTACGAACTACGAAGCGAAGCGCTTCGTGATCGTCAGCGGGCTCCATTCAGCCGTGAGGCCCTGGCCGTGGCAGCTCACACTCTTGCCGTCGACGATGTCCTTCTCCGTCATCACGCCGAGCGCTGCGATGAAGGAGTCCATCTTCGGCACGTTGACCTCGTGGTTCACGAGCTGGTCTTCGACGTGGAAGAACAGCTCGGCTGACCCCTGGTTGTACGTGATCTTGTAGCGATGCGTCTGCTGATCGCCCTTGGGCAGAGGCCGCTCCTTGAAGAGCGCAAAGTATTTCGTGGAGTCGTCCTCCGGGGCGATCGCGCCCGGAAACGTCAGGCGCGCGTACACGGTCGCGAAGCACTCGTTCGACACGAAGAAGTCGACCGCGAGGCCCGTGGAGAAGTCGAGCAGGTTGACCGAGACGAAGCCGTCGTAGAAGTCGTCCGGCACGCCGTT
>CAYWOO010000159.1:0-2545 GCA_964458665.1 uncultured Dehalococcoidia bacterium | reverse complement strand
GCGCAGGGCCAGGGCCACAAGACCGTGTTCTCGCAGATCGTCGCCGACCGGCTCGGCGTCAACATGGAGGACATCACGGTCGAGGCCGGCGACACGGCGCGCTTTCCGCTCGGCATCGGCACCATCGGCAGCCGCGTCACGGCGACGGCGGGCCCCTCCGTGTACGTGGCTGCCAACGAGGTGCGCAGCAAGGCGATCAAGGTCGCCGCCGCGACGCTGGAGGCCAAGGAGGAGGAGATCGACCTGTTCGAGGGTTTTGCCGGCGTTCCGGGCACCAACCGGCGCATCGCGTTGGGTGAGATCGCGATCCGGCTGGACGGGTTCTCCGCCGTGCCGACGCCGCTCGGGCTGGAACCGGGTCTGGCTTCGACCCACTATTATAATGTCAAACTGCCGCCGTTCGCCTTCGGCAGCCACGCCTGCGAAGTCGAGGTCGACATCGAGACCGGCGAGGCCAGGGTCACGCGCTATATCGTGGCGCACGACTGCGGCACCGTCATCAACCCGATGCTGGTCGACGGCCAGATCCGCGGCGGCGTCATCCACGGCATCGGCAACGCGCTGTACGAGCGCATGGTGCACGACGACCAGGGCAACCCGCTGACCACCAACTACGGCGAGTACCTCCTGCCGCTGGCCACCGAGATGCCGCGTGTGGAAATCATCCATCTGGTGACGCCGTCGCCTTTGAATCCGCTCGGCGTCAAGGGCGCCGGCGAGGGCGGCACGATCCCAGCCGCCAACTGCGTCATCTCGGCGGTGGAGGACGCACTCAGCCCCTTCGGCGCCCGCATCCGCCACCACCCGATCTCGCCGATGGAGATCGTCAAGATGGTGGAGAAGGGAAGGAAGGTGGTGTAGGTCGGGTAGAGGCAGGTCGCCGGCGCAGCCGCGCGACCGGACGAGACCCGATACGCCGTCCACAACGCCAACCATCGAGTCTGCGTCATGCGCTACCGGCGAGTGAGGATCGAGGGCGCAACTTATTTCTTCACCGTGGTCACCGAGGGCCGACGCCCGCTGTTCGCCGACCCGGATCATATCGCGTTGCTCGATGAAGCCATCGCGAAAATCCGCGTGCGCCACCCATTCGACCTCGTGGCCCAGGTCATCCTTCCCGATCATCTGCACGCAATTTGGGCTTTGCCCGACGGAGACGCGAATTTCTCGACGCGGTGGCGCCTGATCAAGGAAGCGTTCACACGCGAATTTTTGAAGCGACGCGCTGCGCCAGAGGTGAACGCGGCACGTCGCAACAAAGGCGAGCAGGCCGTTTGGCAACGCCGGTTCTGGGAGCACCTCATTCGCGACGAGCGGGATTTCGCGGCTCACCTCGACTACATCCACCTCAATCCGGTGCATCACGGGCTCGTTTCCGCGGCCCGAGACTGGCTATACTCGACGTTCCAGGAGTGGGTCGAGCGTGGCGCCTATGAGCCGACATGGGGTTCGAACGAACTGCCCGAGCTGCCCGCTTGGGCGATGCGGCACGAATGAGAATGCGGGGTGGCTTGTCGGGTCTCGCGAAGGGCTCTACCCGACCTACGGAGGGCATCGTAGGTCGGGTAGAGGCAGGTCGCCGGCGCAGCCGCGCGACCGGACGAGACCCGACGGGCGCCCGTGCCGAAGAAAGGTGTCGGGTCTCGCGCACAGCGATGTCGGGTCTCGCGAAGGGCTCTACCCGACCTACGGCTCCGGCTGCAACCGCATCAGCGGCGTCAGCGCGAAGCCGCCGTCGACGAGGATCTCCTGGCCGTTGACGTAAGATGCCGCGTCGCTGGCGAGCCAGGCGACGACGTTGGCAATGTCGTCGGGTGCCCCGATGCGGCCCGAGGCGACCGCGGCGCGGCGGCGCGCGTGCAATGCTTCATCGGCGTAGAAGGCCTCCGACATCGGCGTGCGCACCAGCGCCGGGCTGACGGCGTTACAGCGGATGCCCTTAGGCCCCCATTCGACCGCGATCTGCCGTGTCAGGGACAACAGACCGCCCTTGGTCGTGGCGTAGGCGCCGGCATTGTTGGGCATGGTGGCGGCGATCGAGGCGATGTTGACGATGCTGCCGGCGCCGCGGGCGATCATCAGGGGGCCGAAATGCTTGGCGCCGAGAAACGGACCGGTCAGGTTGACCGCCAGCGTCGCTGTCCACGACTCCACGGTGACTGCCTCGAGCGGCGTCGGCTTGGTCAGTATGCCGGCGTTATTGACCAGGATGTCGCAGCGGCCAAAGGCCTGTTGCACCTCGGCGGCGCAGGCCGTCACTTGGCGCTCGTCGGTGATGTCGCAGACGATGGACTGTATCGGGGTCTCGAGCGAGGCGAGCCGCTGCGTGGCGGCACGCAAGCCCTCGCCGGCGCGGTCAACCAGGACGAGAGTGGCGCCGAGCCCGGCCAGGCGCTCACACATCGCGCCGCCGAGCCCGCCGGCAGCCCCCGTCACCACCGCCACTCGGTTGTCCAGGCGGTAGCTTGCTGTGGCAGTGTCTATTGTCATGATGCACTCCCGGTGTGTCCGTCTGCCTACGCTGCGATCCCCAGATTTGTAGGTT
>CAYWOO010000158.1:0-6696 GCA_964458665.1 uncultured Dehalococcoidia bacterium | reverse complement strand
ACGTGGCCATCGACGATGTCAATGAGGACGGCAAGCCCGACCTGGCTGTGGCCAATTCAAGCGTCAGCAGCCTGTCCGTCCTCCTAGGCACCGGCACGGGCAGCTTCGGCGCGAAGACCGACTTCGCGACCGGTACCAATCCTCTCTCCGTGGCCATCGGCGACTTCAACGGGGACGGGAAGCCCGATCTCACGGTCGCCAATTCCTTCGACGGCACCGTGTCGGTCCTGCTGGGCACCGGCACAGGCAGCACGGGCACGTTCCTCGCTAAGACCGACTTCGCGACCGGAGTCCAGCCGCGGTCCCTGGCCATCGGCGACTTCAACGGCGACGGGAAGCCCGACCTCGCGATCGCCAATGTCAGCGACAACACCGTGTCGGTCCTGCTGGGCACAGGCACGGGTACGTTTGGCGCGAAGACCGACTTCGCGGTCGGAGTCAATCCTCGGTCTCTGGCCGTCGGCGACGTCAACGGGGACGGGAAGCCCGACCTCGCGGTCTCCAATCTTTCTGCCACCACCGTGTCCATCCTGCTGGGCACGGGCACGGGCAGCTTTGGCGCGAAGACCGACTTCGTGGCGGGCACCACTGCTTTCTTCGTGGCCATCGGCGACGTCAACCGGGACGGGAAGCTCGACCTCGCGGTCGCCCGTAACGGTGCCGACACCGTCTCGGTCCTGCTGGGTACGGGCACGGGAAGCTTCGGCGCGGCGACCGACTTCGCGACCGGAGTCGATCCTCGGTCCCTGGCCATCGGCGACGTCAACGGGGACGGGAAGCCCGACCTCGCCGTCGCCAATTTCGGCGGCAGCACCGCGTCGATCCTGCTGGGCACGGGCACGGGCAACTTCGGCGCGAAGACCGACTTCGCGACCGGCGCCGTCCCTCGATCCGTGGCTATCGACGACGTCAACGGGGACGGGAAGCCCGACCTCGCCGTCGCCAATAACGGCGACAGCACCGTGTCGGTCCTGCTGGGCACGGGCACAGGTAGCTTCGGCGCGAAGGCCGACTTCGCGACCGGACTCCTTCCTTACTCCGTGGCCATCAGCGACGTCAACGGGGACGGGAAGCCCGACCTCGCCGTCGCCAATCAGGGCCCTGCCAACAGCGTGTCGATCCTGCTGGGCACGGGCACGGGCAGCTTCGGCGCGAAGACCGACTTTGGGAGCGGCAACAATCCTCGGTCCGTCGCCATCGGCGACTTCAACGGGGACGGAAAGCCCGACCTCGCGGTCGCCAACATCAGCGCCGACACCGTGTCGGTCCTACTGCAAGCTTCAGCGGTCTTGATGGTGAACTCCAACAACGACGTAAACGACGGCACGTGCAACGCTACGCACTGCAGCCTCCGCGAAGCGATCATCGCGGCGAACGCGTCGGCGGGCGCCGATGCTATCTACTTCAACATCGGCAGCGGCGCCGTCACGATCGCGCCTGGTGGTGCGCTGCCGACGATTACCGATCCGGTGACGATCGATGGCACGACGCAGCCGGGATTCGCGGCCACGCCGATCGTCGAGCTGAACGGCGCCGGCGCGGGCGGGACCACCGACGGCATCACGCTCGCCGCCGGAAGCGGCGGCAGCACGATTCGTGGGCTCGTGATCAACCGATACGGTGGAAAGGGCATTGAGGTAGCGACCGGCGCTATCGTGATCGCGGGTAACTACATCGGCACTAACGTTGCGGGCACGGCCGCGCTCGGGAACACGTACGGCATCTGGGTGGAGCTCGGCGCCTCCAGCACGACGATAGGCGGCACCACAGCGGCTGACCGCAACGTCATCTCCGGCCACGCGGCGCCAGGCGACGGTATCGTCATCGCTGCGAGCGCGGGCGCCGGCACGCAGATCATGGGCAACTACATCGGCACCAACGCCGCGGGAACGGCCGCGATCGCGAACACAGCCGGAGTCTACGTCGGGAGACCGACCACCGTCGGCGGGACGGCGCCCGGCGCGCGAAACGTTATCTCCGGGAACATCAACGGCATCGCTGTCTGGGGGACGGCCGGCACGACGATCGAGGGAAACTACATCGGGACAACAGCGGCAGGGTTTGCGGCGCTACCCAACGCCAACTTCGGCATCGCGTTCGGGACCGGCGGCCACACCGTCGGCGGCTCAACGCCGGCCGCACGCAATGTGATCTCCGGCAACGGCAACGCCGGTATCGCAATCGTGCTGAATGACGGCAATACGGTCCAGGGGAATTTCATCGGTCTCGATGCCAACGGTACCGCCGCGCTGGGTAACGTTATCAGCGGCGTGTACATCGGGCAGGGGCAGAACAACGTCATCGGTGGTGTCGGCCCGGGCGAAGGTAACATCATCGCCAATACGACAGGCGACGGCGTCGAGATCGACGCCACGGGTGGCGCGTCGAACGGCAACACCGTCCGAGGCAACAGTCTCTACGCCAATAGCGGCGCAGGCATCGCGCTGATTGCCGGCGGCAACGCCAGCATCGCCGCGCCGGTCATCACATCCGTCGCCGCGACCGTCGACGGCACGACGACGTGCTCGGGCTGCACGATCGACGTGTACTCCGACGATGCGGCGCAGGGGCGCCTGTACCAGGGCTCCGTCACGGCGACCGGCACGACGTGGTCGTTCACCGGGCCGGTTTCCGGGCCGAACGTGACGGCGACGGCGACGGACGGCAGCGGCAACACGTCGGCGTTCTCGGCGCCGGTTGCGGTCAACCTCGTGCGTGAAGCGGGAGCCGCCGGCGTCGCGGGCTTTGCGGGCGACGGCGGCATGGCGAACGCGCCCGCCGTGCGGCTGAACAGCCCGCACGGGATGGTGAAGTTCGGCGGCAACCTCTACTTCGCCGACGCGAACAACAACCGCATCCGGACGATCACGCCGAACTCGCCGCTCGGCACGATCGACACGTTTGCGGGCAGCAGCCTGACGCCGGGCTTCGGCGGCGATAGTGGCGCGGCGACGAGCGCCCTGCTCAATCTGCCGAACGACGTCACCGTCGCAGCCAACGGGGATGTCTACATCGCCGATACAGGAAACTGCCGCATTCGCAAGGTCACGGGCGGCACGATCACGACGATAGCGGGTACGAGTACGTGCGGCTACAACGGAGAGGGAACGGCGACGGCAGCGCAGCTCAACCACCCGTACGGCGTCGCGGTCGACGCATCGAACAACGTCTTTATCGCAGACACGGACAACAACCGCATCCGCAAGATCACATCGGGCGGCACGATCAGCACGATCGCCGGCACGGCTGTCGCCGGTTACGCCGGTGACAGCGGCCTGGCGACCGCCGCCAGATTGACACGGCCATACGACATCGTCCTGTCTCCGCTCGGCACGTACATCGTCGCCGATACCGGGAACAACGTCATTCGCGCCATCGACATCAGCTCCGGCGTGATCAGCACGTTCGCGGGCAACGGCACCATCTCGTTCGCCGGTGACGGCGGCCTGGCGGTCTTTGCGTCGCTCTTCGGCCCCGAGGCCGTCGCGGTGGACGCCGAGGGCGATGTCTACATCGCCGACACGAACCACAACCGCGTGCGCCACGTCAGCCGCATTACCGGCATCATCCAGACGGCGGTCGGCATCGGTGCGACAGGAACGGGTGACCCGGACGCGATCAACGCCTACATCGCGCATCTGGACCATCCAGCCGGTGTCGCCGCCGGTTCGCTGACCGTGGCGGATACCGGCAATCAGACCATCCGCACCATCGTGACGAACAACGACCCGACGGGCGCGCCGGCGGCGCCGCACTCCGGTGCGGGCAACTTCTGCACGGCGAAGTTCGCAACGCCGCTCGCGGGCATCGCGGACTGGAGCGTCATCGCGATGACGGTCGGCCTGATCGGCGCGCACCGCCGCCTGCGCTGGCTGTTCCAGCTGCTGTCGGCGCGACTGCGGCTGCGGGCGCGTGCGGCTGCGCCGGCATAAGCGTACGGGGTTTGGCCGATTCGCGATTCATTCCGGAGAGCAGCCGGCCGAACGCCACCGGTGGCGCCTCCCACGGCAAGGTGTATCGCAGGATACAGACAGCATGCGCGCAGCGAACGATACTGGAGCCGCCAACAGAGTGGCCGTACGGTCCCACGGAGGCAACCCGAAGGAGCACGGCGATGAGGTGTTCCACGTGGCACCCGGCCTACACAGGTTGGGCGCAATCAACGGGCCGAACGAGCATTCTGTCAACACTTCGGGCCTGAGCAACTGTGGTAACATAGCGTGACCATCGCGCTCCCCCGCGCACGCAGAGGTCGGTGCCATGTCAGCCACCCGTGGCGGCCCGAGCCTAAGACACGAACGTCCGGCTCGCCACCAGACGAAACAGCACACCCGAGGGGGAGGCGCCATGCGAACCTCAACCACATCATCCCGACGCCAACGGCTCACACGCCCTGCGCTCGCGCTCGCCAGCGTCATGCTCGCCTCGATGAGCGTGCTCGGCTCGACCCGCACCGCACACGCGATGCCGTTCGGCGCGAAGACCGACTTCGCGACCGGTGTCAATCCCCGCGCCGTGGCCATCGGCGACTTCAACGGCGACGGCAAGCCTGACCTCGCGGCCGCCAATGCCGGCGGCAGCGCCGTGTCGGTTCTGCTGGGCACGGGCACGGGCAGCTTCGGCGCGAAGACTGACTTCGCGACCGGCGCCCTCCCTAACTTCGTGGCGGTCGCCGACGTCAACGGGGACGGAAAGTCCGACCTCGCCGTCACCAATCAAAGCGACACCACCGTGTCCGTGCTGCTGGGCACGGGCACGGGCAGCTTCGGCGCGAAGACCGACTTCGCCACCGGCGTCGATCCTGTTTCCGTGGCCATCGGCGACGTCAACGGGGACGGGAAGCCCGACCTCGCCGTCGCCAATTTCGGTCCTGACAGCGTGTCGGTCCTGCTGGGCACGGGCGCGGGCCTCTTCGGCCCGAAGTCCGATTACGCAACCGGCGCCGACCCATTCGCCGTGGCGATCGGCGACTTCAACGGGGACGGGAAGCCCGACCTCGCGGCGGTCAACTACGGCCCTGACAGCGTGTCGATCCTGCTCGGCACGGGAGGGGGCCTCTTCGGCGCGAAGACCGACTTCCCGACCGGGGTCAATCCTCGGTCCGTGGCAATCAGCGACATCAACGAGGACGGGAAGCTCGACCTCGCGGTCGCCAACGACGGCGCCGCCACCGTGTCTGTCTTGCTGGGCACGGGCACCGGCAGCTTCGGCGCGAAGACGGACTTCGCGACCGGCAGCAGTCCCACCTTCGTGGCCAGCGGCGACATCAATGGGGACGGGAAGCCCGACCTCGCGGTCGCCAATCAAGGCGCCACCAGCGTGTCGGTCCTGCTGGGCACCGGCACGGGCAGCTTCGGCACGAAGACGGACTTCGCCACCGGCTCCGTTCCTGTTTGGGTCGCCATCGGCGACCTCAACATCGACGGGAAGCCCGACCTCGCGGTCGCTAATTTCAGTAGCAACACCGTGTCGGTCCTGCTGGGCACGGGCACGGGCAGCACCGGCGCGTTCAACGCGAAGACAGACTTCGCCACCGGCAGCAAGCCCGCCTTCGTGGCCGTCGGCGACCTGAACGGGGACGGGAAGCCCGACCTCGCGGTGGCCAATTTGTACGGTGACACCGTGTCGGTCCTGCTGGGCACCGGCACCGGCGGCTTCGGCGCGAAGACCGACTACGCGACCGGTACCGGCCCTGTCTCCGTCGCCATCGGCGACGTCAACGGCGACGGACTGCCCGACCTCGCGACCCCCAATAGAGACGTCGACACCGTCTCGATCCTGCTGGGCACCGGCGCGGGCAGCTTCGGCGTCAAGACCGACTTCACGACCGGAGACAATCCTCCCTCTGTGGCTATCGGCGACTTCAACGGGGACGGTGACCCTGACCTCGCGGTCGCCAACAACAGCGCCGACACCGTGTCGATCCTGCTGGGCGCGGGCACGGGCAGTTTCGGAGCGAAGACCGACTTCACCACCGGCGATGGTCCACGGACCGTTGCCGTCGGCGACGTCAACGTCGATGGGAGGCCCGACCTCGCGGTCACCAATACTACGGACAGCACTGTGTCGATCCTGCTCGGCACAGGCACAGGCAGCTTCGGCGCGAAGACCGACTTCGCCACCGGCGCCGGTACTCTCGAGGTGGCTATCGGCGATTTCAACCTGGACGGGAAGTCTGACCTCGCGGTAGATAATGCCGGCGCCACGAGCGTGTCGGTCTTGCTGGGCACGGGCACGGGCAGCTTCGGCGCGAAGACCGACTTCGCGACCGGCGCCGCTCCCTTCTCCGTGGCCATCGGCGACGTCAACGGCGACGGGAAGCCCGATCTCGCCTCTGCCAACTACAGCGCCAACAGCGTGTCGATCCTGCTCGGGACAGGCACGGGCAGTTTCGGCGCGAAGACCGACTTCGCGACCGGCACCAATCCTGTCTCCGTAGCCATCGGCGACTTCAACGAGGACGGGAAGGCCGACCTCGCGGTAGTCAACGGCGTCGTGTCGATCCTACTGGGCAACGGCGCGGGCGGCTTCGGCACGAAGACCGACTTCGCGACCGGCGCCGATCCTCGCGCCGTGGCCGTCGGCGACATCAACGGCGATGGGAAGCCCGACCGCGCGGCCGTCAACGGCGTCGGCGACAGCGTCTCGGTGCTGCTGGGCACCGGCGCCGGCAGCGCGGGCCGCTTCGACGCGAAG
>CAYWOO010000157.1:0-4682 GCA_964458665.1 uncultured Dehalococcoidia bacterium | reverse complement strand
AGATTTCGCTGATTGGTCGTTGGTGGCCGGTGGATACGCGTTTTGCAGTTGAAGCAGGCGCCTCACGCCGCCCCGCTCCGGCCAGTGGGGTACGGACGGCATGCCGTGCTAGCCCGGTTTGCCGGCGTTACCTTTGGCGACGCGAGCCGCTGCGGCGCGGAACCGCTCGTGGTGCTCAGGCGTCGTGCGCAGGTCGTGGTTCCACGCGCCCTCGCGCTCCGCGCCTTCGTCGACACTGGTCGCCCGGTCGACGGTTTCTTTGGTCGCGATTAGCGCGGGCAGCGAGTTCGCGGCGATCATCGCCGCCATCTCCATCGCCGCGGACGCCACCTCGGTAAACGGCACGACGCTGTTGACCAGGCCGATACGCAGCGCTTCGTCGGCGCGAATCACCCGGCCCGTGAACAGCAGATCCTTCGCAAACGCCGGTCCGACAATCCGCGGCAATTGTGCGCCTCCGACGACGAGGCCATAGGCAGCGCCGGGGAATCGGAACGCGGCGGTGTCCGAAGCGATGCGGATATCGCAGTTGATCGCGACGAGCGCGCCGCCGCCGTAGCAGATGCCGTTGACCGCGGCGATCAGCGGCTTGCGGAATGACGCGACGGCCGCGTACGTCGCCGCCATGCCCTCCGTGCGCCCTTTGCCATCGATCGCGGCGACCGCTTCATTCATATCGGCGCCGGCGCTGAACGCGGTTCCGGAGCCGGTCAGAATCGCCACGTGGACGTCCGGGTCCGCATCCATCTCGCCAAGCGCGGCGCCGACTGCGGCGTCGAGCTCGCGGCTGAACGCGTTGTGCTTGTCCGTCCGCAGCATGCGGACGAGGCCGATGTGGGCACTGATCTCGGTGCTGATGATGCCGGGCATGATCGATTGTAGCGGGTCGGTCGCTAGTCGTCAGTCGTCGGTCGTCGGGGACGGATTCACCACAGAAATCACAGAGGGCACAGAGGTTTGGGTTGGGGTGGTACGACCTCCGGTTCGCGTAGCGGCACCTCAGCTCCGGCCTTCGGGTCGCTAGTCGTCAGTCGTCGGTCGTCGGTCGTCGGGGACGGATTCACCACAGAGATCACAGTGGGCACAGAGGTTTGGGTTGGGGTGGTACGACCTCCGGCTCGCGTAGCGGCACCTCAGCTCCGGCCTTCGGCCACCTGCTTTCCACGTTGTGGAGACGAGGACGCTGGTCGTCAGTCGTCAGTCGTCGGTGGTCGGGGCGGATTCACCACAGAGATCACAGAGGGCACAGAGGTTCGGTTGGAGTTGGGTGAGGTCGGGTCGCTCATTGTTGGCTGTCTGTCTTAGGTTGCTGGTTCGTGGCGGGCGGTCGCGACGTAGCGTTCATCCACCTCGTGGCGCGGACTTGAGTCTGCCTGGCGCTCGGTTGGCGCAAGCGGTGCTCTATCGTCGTTCGGGAGACTCACAGCCGGGGACGGCTGTGCCACTCTCCCATATGCCCCATCAACTCCTCTGTGCTCTCCGTGATCTCGGTGGTGTAACCCCGACGGGCTTGACTCCCGCGCGCGAGGGCGTATGATCGGCCAACACGTTGCGAATGCGTTTCACATCTCGAAGGAGGGATCCCGTGGCCACCTACGTCATTCTCTATACGTTCACACCGGACGGCGCCAAGAACATTCGTGACAGCATCAAGACCGCCGGGCGGGTACGCCAGCAGAATGCGCGGGTCGGCTTCACCATCAAGGATGTCTACTGGCTACAGGGGTCGTACGACATGGTTGCCATTGTCGATGCGCCGTCCGAAGAGGCGATGATGGGCGCGATGATGAACGTCGTGAGCGCCGGCAACGTCACCAGTGTGACCATGCGCGCGTTCGACGCCGTAGAGATGTCGCGCGTGCTAGCGAAGACGATGCCGCTGCCCGACGACGAAGCGCCGAATGCGAAGGCCGCACCGAAGAAGGCGGCGGCGCCTAAGGCGAAGAAGAAGTAGGCGGCGTGCGGTACCGCGTTACACTCGGCGCGAAACCGCCCCACGCACGTCAGGAGGGCTCCCATGCAGGTCCCGGAAGTACACTACGCTCGCGCCGGCGAGGGATCGATGGCAGTTGGCGGCTGTTCTCCGTTTCGGCGTAAGGGCAGGCTCGGGGCCGCGAACCTCACGGGCAGTCCGCAACCTTTACGTTCACGTTAGAGTGCGTTAAACTTCGCCTGCCATGAAACACCGCCGTGTCCCGGTTCCCATCCGGCTGCTCTCGTACGCGTGGCCGTATAAAGCCCGCGTCTTCGTCGCCTGCGTATCGCTGGCGGGCCTCACCGCGTTCCAGCTGATCGGGCCGAAGCTCGTCGGCTACGCCATCGACACCGGCGTCGATGCCTCGAAAGAGGGCACTATTACCGTTGCACACGGCAGCCTGCGGACGCTGCTCATCGCTGCCGGGCTGATCACTGCGGCTGCGGCGGCGCGCGGCGTCTTCCAGTTCTGGCAGAGCTATACCGGCGAGTGGGTCTCGCAGCGCATCGCCTATGACATCCGTAACGACATCTACAACCACCTGCAGAGGATGAGCTTCGCGTATCACGACAAGGCGCAGACCGGCCAGATTATGCAGCGCGCGACGCAGGACGTCGAGGGTGTGCGCATGTTCGTCAGCCTGGGGTTCATCCGGCTGATGTACGTCGTGGTGCTACTGATCGCCACGCTGATCCTGATGGTGCTGACCGACTGGAAACTGGCGCTGCTGAGCTGGGTGTTCATCCCGCCGACGGCGGCGATCGCCATCCGCATGACGTCGCAGCTGCGTCCGATCTGGATGCAGGTGCAGAACCTGCAGGGCGAGCTGGGCGTCGTGTTGCAAGAGAACCTGAGCGGCATGCGCGTCGTGAAGGCGTTCGGCCGCGAAGACTTCGAACAGCGCAAGTTCAACGCGCAGGCGCAGAAGCTGTTCGAGAACTCATACGCGACGAACCGCATCCAGGCGACGTACTCGCCGATCATCAATGGCGTCTGGGCGTTCGCGATGGTCGCGACGGCGTGGTTCGGCGCGAACCAGATCCTGCACGGCGACCTGAAGCCGGGCGATCTGGCCGTCTTCATGCTGTATCTGACGATGCTTCAGCTGCCGGTGCGGAGCCTGGGCTTCATCACGCTGCTGTGGGCGCGCGCGGGCACGTCCGGCCAGCGCATCTACGACATTCTGGACGCGGAATCGGCTGTGCAGGAGAAGGCAGGCGCGGTCGAGCTGCAGAACGTGACGGGGCACGTGCGGTTCTCCGACGTGTCGTTTGGGTACGACGTGATCAGTCCGGTGCTGCGCCACGTGGATCTCGAGGCGAAGTCCGGCGAGGTCGTGGCGTTGCTCGGACAGACGGGCAGCGGCAAGACGACCGTCGTGAACCTGATGCCGCGGTTTTACGACGTGACGGGCGGCGTGATCACGATCGATGGCGTCGACATCCGCGACGCGACGCTGGCGTCGCTGCGGCGCACCTTCGGCATCGTGCAACAGGATGTCTTTCTGTTTTCCGCGACGATTCGTGACAACATCGCCTACGGCGCATCGAACGCGACCGACGAGGACGTCGTCCGCGTCGCGAAGCTCGCCCGCATCCACGAGTTCATCGAGACGATGCCCGATGGCTACGACACGTGGGTGGGCGAGCGAGGCATCACGCTTTCGGGCGGCCAGAAGCAGCGCATCTCGATCGCCCGCACGCTGCTGCTCGATCCGAAGATCCTGGTGTTCGACGACTCGACATCGAGCGTGGACACGGAGACGGAGTACCTGATCCAGCAGGCGTTGGCGGAGCTGATGAAGGGGCGTACGACGTTCGTCATCGCGCAGCGGCTCCGTACGGTGAAGTCCGCCGACCAGATTCTCGTGCTGAAGGGCGGGAACATCGTCGAACAAGGGCGGCATGAGGACCTGATCAAGCGTGGCGGCCCGTACTCCGAGATCTACGACCTCGAGCTGCGTGATCAGGAAGAGGCGTTCGAGCAAGAACGCGACCGGCTCGCACAGGTCGACGCGACGGTCGGCGTGGAGGCGGTGGCATCGGTTGCGGGCGGCGGGAGTTAGTGCGCTTGGCGCCGAACTCCCTCTCCGCCCGGCGGAGAGGGGTCGGCGTGAGGTTGCCGCGTTCACGCGCACGGGGAATTTGGCGGAGCTGAAGCTCCGCGGGTACTGCCGGTGGCGCCGCGCGGGCTGGAAAGCCCGCGCTACGAGGCGGGTGAGCGACACGGGTCGTGGGGTGATATGACGTTTTTTGGTGGCGCGGGGGCGGCGGGAGTTAAAGCCCGCGCTACGAGGGGATGAGCGACACGGGCTGGAAAGCCCAACCTACGAGGCGGATGAGCGACACGGGGTCGTGAGGTGACATGACGTTTTTTGGCGGCGCGGGGGCGGCGGGCGGCTGGAGCGGAGGCGGCAATTGGCAGAATAATCTGCGGCCGAACTCGCTCAAGCGCAGCACCGGTGGTTGGGATGACGACGAACTGGGCTCCGTCTACAACCACCGCGTCGTCATGCGGCTGTTCCAGTTCGTAAAGCCCTACCGCGGGCGGTTGCTGCTGGCGCTGGTCGGCATGCTGGGCTTCGCCGGCATGACGCGCACGATGCCGCTGGCGGTGCGCGGTCTGATCAATGCCGCTATCAACAAAGATGTCGGTGCGTTGAACGCCTGGGGCTGGGTCTACATTGTGCTGGCCGCCCTGTCAGCCG
>CAYWOO010000156.1:0-2535 GCA_964458665.1 uncultured Dehalococcoidia bacterium | reverse complement strand
GACGCGACCTTGTTGACGTTCTGTCCGCCGGGCCCGGACGCGCGCACCGCGTGCCACTCGACCGCGGCCTCGGGGACCAGGATGCCTCTTGCGATCCGGATCGGTTCGGCCATGCAACGACCGTAGCGAGACCCGCGGCGGCCGTCAAGAGACCAAGGAGAAGCCTGTCCAAGGAGGAGCCCGCCTTCGGCTCCGCGCGGGCGCCTCCTCAGACGGGGCGCAGCTCCCGGAGGTTCAGGGCCACGAACTCGTTGGCCAGTCCCACCATCGTAGCAGGCGCGAGCGCGACACCTGCCGACGCATCAGCCCTCTCGAGGTACAGCCGCGGCCATATTCTGTGCACGCTGTAGTTCCGCTTCGAAAAATGGCTTTGGCGTGAGGGCGCCGTGCCGGCGCGTCTGAGGGAGACGCGCGTGCTTCACAACGTGTTCGCAGCACACCCCGTGCCAGAGCAACGCGCATGTGGAGTCAACGAGTTACGGGGTCCACTTGCGCAGCGTGGGCAGGCTGTCGCAGACCTCTATAGCGGGTGCCACACGCCCCACGAGAGTGGGGTGAAAGCGCCTCACGATCTCGGCGCAGGTTTGCCGAACCCCTTCGGCCCGCCCTTCGACCCGGGCCTGCCGGAACTCCTTCGCAAACATACCTGAACCCATGGCAGCCCCTTTCGGGATCAACTTCGGAGTCCACGGCTCCGGAGGGTAGCAGCCGTTCCGGACAGGATAGGTCCGGGTGAGCCGACCGCGGTAGAAATCGTGTTAGGCGTCACTCGTCGTAGATCCCGAGCTCCTGGGCCTCCGACGCGAGGCGATCGATCACGGCGTGCCGCGCGGCATCACGCTTCCGCCTGTAGGCCAGGATGTCCTTCAATCGGATCCGCCGGGTGCGTGCCCACCTTGTGGAACGGGATCTCCCCTTTGTCGAGCAGCCCGACGACGAACGGGCGGGAGACGTTGAGCACATCCGCCGCCTGCTGCGTCGTCACCTCGGGTGGATCGCTCGTCCTCCGGGGCCACGATGGGGTCTCCTCCTCAACGTTGTGGGCGATTCACCGCTCGGTCAGCGTGCGCGGCGCGCGGGCTGCGGCACGCGCCGCCGGCTGACCGACGCATTGCCGGGCCTTGTCGCACCCGCCACGAGCCGTACGAACTCGGCGCTGGACAGCCGCATCGCCGCCACCGTCCACTTGCGGAGCGTCGGCAGGCTGTCACAGGCCTCGATTGCTGGTGTCACCCGCCCCCGGACCGCTGGATGGTGATGGGAGACGACGTCGAGGCAGGCTTTCCGATGCGAGCGGATCTCTCTTGCTGCGCCCTCCGCCCGTCCCTCTGCCCGAGCCCGCCGGAATTCCTTCGCGAACATGACCGAAGCCATGACAGCCCCCCTCGGGATCAGCCCCGCCAGCTCTTTCACAGTGTATCGCTCGCCGCAAAGCGCCTGCAAGATGTACAGCAGGTCGTTGCGGTCCGGTGGCTGGGTCGAGTCTCGGATCAGCCGCACGGCCCTGCCGATGTCCTCGACGCCGGACTGGATCGCCTGCCCCACGAGCGCGGCGGGTCCTGGACCCATTGCCAGAAGCTCATCCGGGTTGTGTTCCCAGAGCCGGACGACGTCGAACCGACGCTCGTGAACGAGCCGTTTGCCGATCGTCTCCTTGTGGGCGAGCTCGGCCGGGGCGGGCGGCCTGAGGAAGAAAACGGTCGTCAGGACAGGCAGCCGGAACTGAACGAGCAGTCGAGCGGCGTACTCGAACAGGCGCAGCTCGAGACCTGGGCGATAGCGCATCTCGAACTCGACGTGCCTCAGGTACACCTCGCGGCCACGCTGAAGACGGAGCACCGTGTCGACGGACCGCCTCGTGGCGGGGAGCTCGATCACGCGAGCCGACACGACGCGGGCCCCGCGATCCCCGGTGAGGCCGAGCAGGTCCCGAGGCCGCAGTCGGAACAGCGTCTTCAGCGGCTGATCAGCGTCCACGGCCCTGAAGGGTAGCCCCCGCCCGGGACAGGGTAGGTCCGTTCGCCCTTCCGGAAAGACGAAGCCCCCGCCCTGAACGAACCACCGCTGGGGCGGGGCGACCGGCGTTACGCCAGGCCCGTCAGCCCGCTGCCGAAGTGGAGTCTACCCGCAGCTCGACGCGGCCGGTTGGGCTACTGCTTCCGGAAGGCCGGCTGCTTGTCCGCGAGCCCGCTCGTCAGCAGCGCGATGCTGTCGAGCGTGCGGGCAGCCTTCTCGAGGTGCGTGCGCGCGCGCTCCGGCTCGCGGCTCGCCGCGCGCAGCAGCTCCGCGACGAGGCGCACCACCCGCTCGATCTCCGGCAGGGCGCTGCGCGCCGCCTGCGCGCTCGTCTCCAGCGACTGCCCGCGCCGCACCACGAACCACGCGCCGAGCGCCCGGGCCATGAGACCCAGGTGAGCCAGCACGGCCGGGCCGGGCAGTGGATCCGTGGGCCCGAGATAGAAGAGCGCGACCCCGTGCAGCCCGAAGCCGCTCCTGACCGGGACCACGACCACGGCCGTCGCCGGAGGATCGAGC
>CAYWOO010000155.1:0-4297 GCA_964458665.1 uncultured Dehalococcoidia bacterium | reverse complement strand
ACGCTGATGCCCTCGCCGCGCTTGGTCTTGTCGGTGTAGGCGGCCACCAGGCAGTAGTCACAGATAGTGCCGTTGGTGATGAAGTTCTTGCGGCCGTTGATCTTGTAGCCGTTGGGGGTCTTCTCCGCACGGCTCAGGAGGCCCGCCGCGTCCGAGCCGGTGCCCGGCTCCGTGATGGCGTACGCGCCGATGATCTCTCCAGCGATCGATCGTGGCAGGTATGTCTCCATCTGTTGCTCGGTTCCGAACTTGTAGATCGGGAATGCCGAGAGGTCCGCGTGTGCGTTGACCGAGGCAGTGATCCCGGCGCAGACCTTCGCCATCTCCTCGACGAAGATACATTCGGTGATCTTGTCTGCGCCGATCCCGCCGTACTCCTCGGGGAACACGATGCCGAGCAGGCCGAGCTCACCGAGCATCGGCATGAGTTCGACCGGAAACTTCTCGTGGCGCTCGGCCTCCTCGACCAGCGGCAGGACTTCAGCTCGGGCGAACTCACGCACCATCTGACGAAGATCATCTTGTTCCTCCGTGAAGGCATAACTGAGCAACGCGGCACCCCCTGTGCGGTCGGTTCGTGCAGATCGCGGGAGTCTAACGACGTGTTTGAAGTGGATAGGCTTCGAGACATGACCGACCCTCTTCGTCTCGACGGGCGTGCTGTCATCGTCACGGGAGCCTCGCGCGGCATTGGGGCGGCGACCGCGCGCATCGCCGCGGGGTTGGGCGCACACGTCGTCGGCGTGGCCCGCTCGGGGGATGCAGTGCGTGGGGTGCTTGCCGATCTGCCCGTCGAGTCACGCGCCGTCGTCGGTGACGTCGCCGACCCCGCGGTCGCCGAGCGCGCTGTCCACGCCGCGGGTGAGCTCGGGAGTCTGTGGGCGCTCGTGAACAACGCCGGCATCAGCGCGCCTGGCTACCATCCCGTCACCGAGACGTCGTTGTCGGAGTGGGACGAGGTGATGCGGGTCAATGTGATGGGCGCCGCGTCGTTTGCACGCGCGGTCGGGGTGGCCCTGGTCGCCGGCGGCGTCGGTGGACGTATCGTCAACGTCAGCTCGATCGCCGGCCTGACCGGTCTTCCCAACATCGCGCCCTACAGCGCGACAAAGGCGGCGATGGACGCATTGACACGCACGATGGCCGTTGAGATGGGCCCGTTCGGGGTGTGCTGCAACAGCGTTGCGCCGGGCACGATCGCGACAGAAATGGTCGACGCGCTCCTGACGGCGAACCCCGCGCTCAAGGAGCGATTCGTCTCAAAGACGCCGCTCGGGCGAGTCGGTGTCACCGATGAAGCAGCATGGCCGATCGTGTTCCTGCTGAGCGACGCGGCCGCATTTCTGAGCGGTCAGACGATCGTCGTCGACGGCGGGCGCCTGGCCGCAGGATAGCCGCACATGCGCGTCGTCATCGCCGGTGCGGGGACAGCCGGCTGTGTGTTAGCCGCGCGTCTGACCGAGGACCCGTCCGTCGAGGTCGTGCTCCTGGAGGCGGGCCCGCACTACCGCACAGGTTCCTGGCCGGCAGAGCTCGCGCACTCCCACCGTGTCATCCGCGAGACCCATGACTGGGGCTTCCAGGCCCAGGCAGGCGCGTCGCCGCGGCTGGTGCACGTGCCGCGCGGGCGCGTCGTCGGCGGATCGTCGATCACCAACGGCGCCATCGCCTTGCGTGGTCGCCCCGAGCACTACGATGAGTGGGATGTGTTCGTCGATGGATTCGGCTGGCACACGTGGCTTCCGTGGTTTCGCGCGATCGAGTCCGACCTGCAGTTCCCCCACGCGGACTGGCACGGCGATGCTGGACCAATCCCCATCAACCGGTACCCACGCAGCTCGTGGTTTGAGCTCATGAGCCGATTTGCCGATGCCGCCCTTATGCGCGGTCACGCCTGGGTAGATGACCACAACGATGCGGCCGCGCTTGGGGTGGGGCCAACCCCGTTCAACATGATCGACGGGATCCGGCAGACGCCCGCCGACCACTATCTCGATCCCGCGCTCGGTCGATCAAACCTGAGCCTGGTCGTGGGGGTTACGGTGGATCGAGTCCTCGTGGATGGGACGCGAGCCAGTGGGGTGGAGGTGCTCGACGCCCGAGGCGACCGCCATCGCCACGATGCAGACGAGGTCATCCTCGCGCTGGGCACCTATGTCAGCCCAGCGTGTCTTCTTCGCTCAGGTATCGGACCGGCTAGCGAGATCTCCCGCCACGGCATCGCACCCCGACATGAGCTTGTCGGCGTGGGACAGGGAATGCAGGATCACCCGAAGGTCAGCTATCGCTTCTGGATCGACACCGACCCACCGGCGTGGCCGAACCCCTGGATTCAAGCTCTCCTCACAGCCAACGCCGAGGTCGCGGGAGAGTCACGGGCGTTCCAGGTAATGCCGTATTCCGGGGTCGTCGACGGCGGGCATCGGTTTACCGACCTCAACGTGCAGGTCGCCGATGCTCGAAGCCGGCGCGGTAGCGTGACGATTCAGAGCAGCGACCCGCGGCTGCAACCGGTGCTGCGAATGGGATGGCTCCAGGACGACGGTGACCGCGACGTGGCCGTCGCGGCCGGGAAGGAACTCATGGCGCTCGCTCGAACGTCGCCGCTCGCCGAAGTACTTCATTCGTGGCCCAACCAAGACGATCCAGATCAGCCGTTGAGGACGGTCGAGACATTTCATCACCCCGTGGGCACGTGCCGGATGGGCAGGGCCGGTGACCCAACCGCGGTGGTGGACGGGTCGGGCCGCGTGTTGGGCCTGCAGGGCCTCTCGGTGATCGACGCGTCGATCATTCCGCGTATCCCGTCGGCAAACACACACCTGTGTGTGATCGCACTCGCCGAACGACTCGCAGCCGACTGGCAGGCCCGTCGGGCGCCCAAGAACGATCCGTGACGCCGGGGGAGTCTCCTCGTTGCGTCCGGTGGGTGAGATCCTCGGCCGGCTGGAGGAGGTGCCTGCCGGGCCCTTGGGCATCCCGAAAAGAAACATAAGTTTCGTTTACGTGCGTCGCGGTCGGCTTTCGACCGACGTGAGGAACCAATGTAGTAACCTTATGGGTGGCGTTTTCGAGCCACAGAAGTGAAACACCCGCTGGGGGTGCCGCGTTGCGGCTGAGAGCCCCGCCCGTCACAGGGGCGACCCCAGAACCTGATCTCGGTAATGCGAGCGGAGGGAAGCGGACAATGATCGCGAAGCTGCAAGTGTTGCCGACCCCGGTAGGGACGGTCACACACCGGTGGGCGCACGTCGACGCGGCAAGCGTGATCGTCGCCTGCAACGACCTTGTCGACGGGGTCGGTCCCCCGGGCACCTGCCCTCGAGGTGCTCTTGACGCGCTCTCGGGCACCATCTGCAAGCCCCATGAAGCAACTCAGGTACATAGTGCTTCAGGCGTCGCCACCGTCATAGAGGTGCTTGACGACACCCACGGTGCGTCCACGTTGCACGATCGGTAGACATGGGCATCCTTTTCATGCTCACGCGCCGCGCCGGGCCTCCTGCCGTGCTTCTTGCCCTTCTGATCGGCGTCTGGGAGGTTTGGGTACGACTCGAACACATTGACCCCGCCGTCCTGGCACCACCCAGCCGAGTCGCGGCAGCACTCGTCGACACCTCCGGCATCCTTGCCGGTCACGCTGCGACCACTCTTGCCGAGACGGCGATCGGACTGGTGATTGGCACGTGCGTCGGGGTCGGCATCGCCGCCGTGATCAGTATCTCGACGCTCGCACGACGTTCCTTCGAGCCGTTGCTCGTCGTCTTGCAGACCATCCCGCCTGTCGTCTTGGCGCCGATCCTCGTCCTCGCGTTGGGGTTCGGATGGGCGCCGCGGATCGTCGTCGTCGTCCTCATCGTCTTCTTCCCTGTGACGATCGCCGCGGCCGGCGCGTTTCTGTCCATCGACGCCGACCGCGTCGATCTGGTGCGCTCGCTGGGAGGCTCACGCACAGACGTGCTCCGACACGTCACGCTCCCTGGGGCATCGCCTGCCATCTTCGACGGGATCCGAATCAGTGCGGCGTACGCCGTTGCGGGCGCTGCCATCGCCGAGCAGATCGGCGGTGCCAGGTCTGGTCTCGGCCTGTTCATCGTCCGTTCGCAACGGAGCTTTCGCGCCGACCAGGTGATCGCGGGGGTCGTCATCATCGCGGTCCTGTCAATCGGGATCTACGCCCTCGTCACCGTTGCCGCTCGAGCTGCCACCCCCTGGCTCGACCACCCGGCCAAGGAGCCCGCATGAACCCTCGTGGTGCAACGACAGCTGCTGCCCTGACCGTCCTAGCGCTCATTCT
>CAYWOO010000154.1:0-41779 GCA_964458665.1 uncultured Dehalococcoidia bacterium | reverse complement strand
GCGCAACGAACATGGCATCACGGGCCTCGAGACGGCTATCGTCCTCATCGCCTTCGTGGTCGTGGCCGCCGTGTTCGCTTTCGTCGTCTTGAGCACCGGTCTGTTCAGCTCCGAGCGAAGCAAGGAGACGGTCTACGCCGGTCTCTCCAAGACGCGAGGCTCGATGGAGCTCACCGGCGGCGTCCTGGTCACCTCGAACGGCACCCAGCTGACCAACATCACCTTCGACCTCACCCTCGCCGCCGGCGGCGACCAGGTCAACCTGAACCCGGCGTCCACGAGCAACCGGACCGTCATGCGCTACAGCGACAGCGCCGTGAAGAACAACATCCTGACCTACACGACGACGGTGATCACCGGCAACAGCGACAATCTGCTGGAGCCCGGCGAACTCTTCGAGATCGGCATCGCCCTTTCGCAGGACGCCAACATCATCATCGGCACCAACAAGGTCTTCACCATCGAGGTCCAGCCTCCCGCAGGCTCCTACATGGTGATCCAGCGCACGACGCCGGCGTCGGTCTCGTCAACCATCATCAACCTGAACTAGTACCGTCGATACCGCGCAATTAGAGAGGCCGCTCCAAGGAGCGGCCTCTCTTCTCGTCCGTTTGACGCTCGCTCGAAGGTGAAGGCAGCATCGCCAAACGCCGGGTGCCAGCACTCTACAAGGACGGGTGCATTCACCGTGGGCGCGCGCGGCGCCACATCCGAACCTTTCAACGTCACGGATGGACACTGACTCCCAATCAGGAGGATTGCTATGAAACGGATGATTCGCTTCGCGCACAGGACGCGTGAAGAGCACGGGATTACAGGTCTCGAAACAGCCATCGTCCTCATCGCGTTCGTGGTGGTGGCGGCCGTCTTCGCCTTCGTCGTGCTGAGCACAGGTCTCTTCAGCTCCGAACGGAGCAAGGAGACGGTCTACGCCGGCCTTGCCAAGACACGAGGCGCCATGGAGTTGACCGGCAGTGTGCTGGCAACATCCAACCAGACGAAGGTCACCTCTCTCACGTTCGACCTGACGTTGGCCGCCGGCGGCGATCAGGTGAACCTGAACCCGTCTTCGACCAGCAACAAGACGATCATCAGCTACGTGGACGGTTCCATAAATGACAACAACCTGACGTACACGACCACCGTACTCACCGGAAACAGCGACAAGCTGCTGGAGTCCGGCGAACTCTTTCAGATCGACGTGACGCTACCAAGCGGGGCATCGGTTGGCGCGAACGTAACGTTCACCTTGCAGGTCCAGCCGCCGACCGGCTCGTTCATGGTTATTCAACGAACGACACCCGCCTCGATCGCAGCCACGGTGCTCAACCTGAACTAGTACGTCGCCACGGCGGCAGGCGAGATCGCCGCAGCCGCCGGGTTTCCTCCGGCGGCTGCGCTGTGGTGGGCACCGCGTCGGCATCGGAGCCGGATCGAGGGGCCAGCGCCCAGAATGCTACAGGTGCCGCTGAAGCTGGCTAGGTGTTCGCACCCCGTCAAGTCGGGTGCAGTCCCCATACGACACGTACCCCTTCAGCACGAACCTTCAACGGAGATTCGGGCAACAGCGCGGCGCAACGCCTCTGTTTGCTCGGGCAGCCAGGATGTGGCTGCCAACGAACTCCCCTCAGGAGGAGTGCGATGAAGCGCAAGCTTCGCTTCGCGCAGGTTGGGCGCAACGAGCGCGGGATCACGGGGCTGGAGACGGCGATCATCATGATCGCGTTCGTCGTCGTCGCCGCGGTCTTCGCGTTCGTGGTGCTCAGCACGGGACTCTTCGCCTCCGAGCGAGGCAAGGACGCGATCTATGCCGCTCTTGCGAAAACGCGCGGGACGATGGCACTGACGGGTGGCGTGATAGCGACATCCGACCAGACGAAGATCACAACGATTACGATTGATGTCACGCTTGCCGCCGGCGGCGACTCCGTGAATCTTGATCCCAATTCCACGAGCAACAAGACGATTATCAGCTTCACCGACAGTGCCGTGAACGTCAACAGCCTGACGTACACGACCGAAGTCGTCACCGGCAACAGCGACAAATTGCTGGAACAAGGCGAACTGTTGGAGCTGACCATCACCCTGCCGTTGACGGCAAGCGTGGTCGCAAACCGAACGTTCACCCTGGAGTTGAAGCCTCCGTCGGGGTCCGTGATGGTCATCCAGCGGACCGCCCCGGCTTCGATCTCTCAGACGATCATCAATCTGAACTGATAGGAGAAATGCGGACGCAGCAGACCTGAGCAGCGGCCGATACAAGTAACGGACGACGGACAAGCAGGAGCAACGTGGAACCGCAACAGCTGGCCACCAAAGTCGCGCAACTCGAATCGCGGGTCGCTACGCTCGAAGACGAAGGCAAAATCGTCAAGGGCGAGGTGAAGCAGATCCTGACCGAGATTCGCAGTGCGATTCTGGTGCGGGACAACCCGTTCGACGCTGATGGCGGCATGGCCCGCAGCACGCCGGCGCTGAGCATCGTGCCGTCTCAGCCGCTGCCGCCGCCACCGGAGCCGCGCAAGGTTGCGGCACCAGAACACGCGCCGACAACGCACGACCGACAGCCAGAACTGCCACCGTCGCAAGCACCGGAAGCTCCCCCGCGAGAGCCAACGCCGCTTCGGCAGCAGCCGCAGTTCCAGGCGCCCATGCCGTTCACAGCGGCGCCAGCGGGGCCGGCCCCGCTTGCACCGGAGCAGCCGCAGTGGAGTCTGCTGACGATCGCCGGGCTTGCTGCCTGGGCCGAAGAAGCGATGGGGCGCATCGGGTCGCTGCGGCTGGAGATTCTGCTGGATCTCTGTGAGGCGGCAGGTCACCTGACGCCGGAGGCGCGCGTCGCTCTGGCACGCGTGACCGAACTGGACATTCGCGAGCCGGAACGGACGCCTTCGACGAACGAGACGGTCACGATCCTGCGCCAACTGGATGCGCTGATACGCGACGACGACGACACCGATTCCGCACGCCTGCAGCGCCTGATCTAACCCCGGGCTCCGGCGACTCGATCGCCAAGCCCCCGACGCAAGGAGTAGCGTCATCGACAAGGCCATCACGACCATCATGCTCACCATCGCTTCGATCGTCGCGATCGTCGCGGTGGTCAACGCTGTCCTTCCCTCGGTGGGCCGGACGAGCGGCGCCCTCGTGTCGGCGTCGAGCGTGGTGGAGGACCGCATCTCCAGCCAGATCCAGATCGTCCATGCGACGGGACAGAACGGCAACCCGGATGCGACGGTGTGGGCGAAGAACATCGGAAGCGCTGCCGTCGATCCGCTGAGCCGCGTCGATGTGTTCTTCGGCCCGACCGGCAACTTCCAGCGCATTCCGCAAGGCACGACCGGTTGCTCGACACCCTGCTGGGAATACACGCTGGAGAACGGCACGAGCACGTGGGAGCAGACATCGACGCTGCGCATCACGGTCCACAGCGGCAGCAACCTGGCCACGGGAACCACGTACTACGTCAAAGTCGTGACGCCGAACGGCATCACCGACTCCAAGTTCTTCACGGTCTAGGAGGGCGCGATGGAGAACGGACTTCCCGCGCTGCTCATCGCGGCGATCCTGATGCTTTCGACGGTGTTCATGGCGCGCGGCGGGTTCATGGGCGCGGACGCCATCGGCCAATCGCTGCGCCAGTCAGAGCTACGCTACGAGGCGAAGAGCCGTACCGGCCTGACCGTCACGGGCACGTCCATCGATGCGTCGGGAGCGAACATCACCGTCACAATCCTCAACACCGGGCAGACCGTGCTTGCCGACTTCGTGAATATGGATCTTGTCGTGCAGTACTTCGGAGAGACGGGCACGCGGTACGACAAGTGGATCCCGTACACAGATGGCGCGCTCGCATCGAACACGTGGACGACGGGCACCTTCACCAATGACGTGTTCGAGCCGGGCATCCTGAATGCCGGCGAGAGCATGCAGATCCTCATCCGCGTCAATCCGGTCGTTGGGCCGGCTACCACGAATCTGGCGATCATCGGATCCGAGAAGGGCGTCACCGCGCAGACGTACTTCGCGGGCCCGCCTTAGGAGCGCGCGATGGCGATCTTCACGCGCTTCCGGCCGGGCCAGAAAGCGCCTGCACGCAGCGACAACATCGAGGAAGCCGCCAACTGGCAGCGCTCGACATCGCTGTTTCAGCCGGCGCCGCTCGAATACGACCTGATCGCGCAGCTCACGTACATGTCCGCGCTGGCCACGGCCAACGTCGGGCGCGAGAACCTGTTCCAGAAGACTGCGGAGCTGGGGTACACCACCTCGGGCTACTTTCATCGCGTACACCTGGTGGCGCAGCGGCTGAACTACGACTACGCGCGCGCCTGCCAGCTGGTCGCGGACGCCACCGAGAACGACATCGTCCGCAGCCTTCTGTTGCGCTTCTCCAGCTCGCTTTCGTCCGGCGAGCCGGAAACGGTCTTTCTGGCGCGTGAAACCGAAATCGAGCTGGACAAGTACGCCCGCAAGTACGACCGCGATCTGGAGTCGCTGCGCAAGTGGACGGACGCCTACGTGGCGTTGATGGTGTCCGTAACGCTCGTTGTCGTCGTCTCGCTGGTTTCGATGATGATTTACAGCGTCGGTACGGCGTTCATCCTGGGATTGGCCGCCGTGATGATCGGCATCGCAATCCTGGGCGACTGGATCATCTACCGCACATCGCCCGTCGAGCCGAAGACGCACAAACGAGCGAACAAATCCAGAACCCAGAACCAGATGTTCGCCGTGGCCAGAGTCCTGCTGCCTGCCGGCGCTGTACTGGGCGCAGTCGTGGGCCTCGTGTTCAGCGTCGGCGCTGGAATGGTCGCCGCCGGTATCGCCGTGGCGCCTGTGGGCGTGATGGCATTCATCGACGACCGGCTCGTCGACCAGCACGACCGCGACGTTTCGACGCTCTTGCGGTCGCTCGGGTCGATCGTCGGCGCTATCGGCACGACCGTGACGGAAGGCATGGAGCGCATCAACCAGCGCTCACTGGCATCGTTGGAGCAAGGCGTGAAGCGGCTGCACGTGCGGCTGCGTTCCGGCATCCGGCCGGACCTCTGCTGGGATCGGTTCGTCGAAGAAACGGGCAGCGAGCTGGTCGACCGCTCCGTGGGCATCTTCTGGGACACCATGAAGCTGGGTGGCGAACCGGATGCAATCGGCTACCTCTCGTCGCTCTTCGCGCTGAAGATCTCGCTGCTGCGGGAGAATCGCAAGCTCGTGGCGCAATCATTCATGTACCTCATGGTGCCGTTGCACGCGGTGCTAATCGCGATCCTCCTCTTCGTGACCGAGGTCATGGTGATTTTCGGACAGCAGCTGAACAACATCAACACGCAACAGGTGGCCAATGTCGACCCCACGACGACGGGCGGCCTGGACGTGAACGTGCTGGCGTTCGCATCGCCGAACATCGCGTTCATCCGGGGATTCGCGCTCGTCGTGACGATCGTCCTGACGATCGTCGACACCTGGTCGCCGCACGCGACGGCCGGCGGACACCATCATAAGGTGTGGCTGTACGCGGCCGTGATGCTCGTTCTTTCGGGCGCTTCGCTCGTGCTGATACCGCACATCGTCGGCGGCTTGTTCTCCAGCGTGTCCGGGGGCATTACAAGCGACGCCGCGAACGGCACGGCCGGGGCGCGCTAGGTTCAAGGAGGAAGCATGAGTAGTTGGCTGAAGAATCCCCGTAAGGACGAAGAGGCACGACCGCTTCGGCCCGAGGTAGAGGCCATGCTTCCGCCATCGGTGCGGCACCCGGAAGCGAATCGCTTCACGCCGCTGGGCAGCGACGCGCCCGAGGACGTGGACGACGAGGACCTGGAATTCCTCACGAAGCTTGCCAACGAGGTCGACCGCGCGACAGCGCCCAAGGCATCCGCGCGGCCGGCCGCAACGCCGTTGCGCGGCGCCAGTTCACGCATCGATGACTTGCAGGTCTTTCGCGAAATGAAGGACGAGAGTACACAGGCGACGCGCTACGACCACCACGTGCGCGACGTAGATATGGCCGATCTGCTGGAAGAGTTGACGACCGTACAGGCCGCGTTGCGGCAGCAAAGGGCAGCGTAAGCAACATGTCGCCCTGGTCGAAGCGGATGCTCGTGGCGGCGATGCTCATGTGGAGCGCGCTGACCGTCGGCGCGGGTTGGTACGCACTCCGCAGCCCAGGCAGATCCGCGTCCGCCGCCGCCCGGGCGTCCGCCGTGGGCGCGGTAACCGTCGAGCTACAGGGCGCAAACCCGGGCAGCGCGTACCCGTCGGTGGTGGATGCGGCGGCTTCGACTGGCGGGACGGGCGCCAGTACGAGCACGAGCGTCGTTGTGCGCCGTCCGCCCGTCTCGCTTCAACCGGTACCCGCGAACGCAGGGTCCGCCGGATTGGGTGACCGCGCAACGTCGCTGGACGCCGAGGGTCCGCGCCCAGCGCCGGCACGCGCAACATCGAAGGGCGTGATCGTGCTGGATCCGGGTCACGGGCGCGGCGACCCTGGCGCAGTCCATCACATTCGTGATGGCGCCGGGGTCGACATCACGGAAGCGGAGTCGAATCTTCGCAATGCGGAGTTAATCCGCGACGGCCTCACGGCGCTCGGGTACGAGGTCTACCTGACACGCAATGGCGAGGGCCAAGGACCTGGCGCGCCGCTGCCCCTGCAGTTCATCACGTCGGACCTGTACGCGCGGGTTGGGTTGGCGAAGGCGGTCGATGCAAACCTGTATCTGGCGATCCACGGCAACGGCGCCAGCGTGCCGTTCCTCAGCGGGCCCGAGACATGGTACTGCGGCCGCCATGAGGAAGGCGCCGCTAACGAGAGACTGGCGACACTTGTGCAGCAGGCGATGATGGACGCGTTGCACGAGTACGGCTACTCGCCTCCCGATCGCGGCATCAAGGAGGATGCGCAGTCGCACCACTCAGGCGACTTCTGCCAGTTCGTGGTCACGCGCGAGACGCCGACGCCGGCGGCGCTGCTGGAGTTTCTCTTCCTCAGCAACGACGACGATGCGAAGGTACTGGTGGACGATCGTTCCCACGTCTTGATGGCGCAGCACGTCACCAACGCGCTCGACGCATTCATGCGGGAGCGGGCGGTCCATCCATAAGGGTGAACCCGCTGAACGCGCCTGCCGATACGCGCTACCCTGCCTGCATGGTGAAGATCGCGGTGCTCGCCAGTTTCAACATGGACCTCGTCATGAGGGCCGAACGGCGCCCCGACGCGGGTGAGACGTTACAGGGCGAGTTCGCGATGTTCCTTGGCGGCAAGGGCTTCAACCAGGCGATCGCCGCACGCCGTCTCGGGGCCGATGTGGTCGTAGCGGGGCGCGTCGGCGACGACGAGTTCGGGCGGCTGTTCCTCGCCGCGCTGGATCGCGAGGGCATCGACCGGCAAGCGGTCGTCGTCGATTCCACCGCGGGTACCGGCGTCGCGAGCATCATCGTTGAGCCGGATGGCACGAACGCGATCGTGCAGTCGCCGCGCGCAAACCGTAACGTCTCAGCCGACGACATCGAGCGTGCAGCGTCCGTGCTCACCGGAGCGAGCGTCGCGATGATGCAACTGGAGACTTCCGTCGCGGGGTTCAGCGCATTCGCCGCGGCAGCGCGAAAGGCAGGCGCTCGGACGCTGCTCAATCCGGCGCCGGCTGCGACTGTCGCCGATGAGCTGCTGTCGCTGATCGACGTCGTCGTGGCCAATGAGATCGAAGCGGAGATGCTCAGCCGCGTGGCCGTCAACAGCGTGGAATCGGCGCTCACCGCGGCAGACGCACTACGCTCGCGTGGGCCGACCATCGCCGCGGTGACACTCGGCAGAGGTGGGTCGGTTGGCTCCTGCGACGGTGCGCGCGTCCGTGAACCGGCGGTGCGCGTCGATGTCGTCGACACCGTGGGCGCTGGGGACGCATTCTGCGCTGCGCTGGCGGTCCAACTGGCCGAGGGCGCCGCATTCGACGATGCGATGCGCTTCGCGAACGCCGCAGGCGCGTTGGCCTGTACGAAGCGCGGCGCGGAGCCGTCGATGCCCACGCGCGATGAAGTTGAAGCGCTGCTTCAGAAGGAGACGATGACATGAATCGCATCGATTTCGACAAAGACCGCGAACGGCATATCTTGATTGCGCGAGAAGTCATCCGCAACGAGGCGCGCGCCCTTGAGGACGCCGCGGCAGCCATCGGCTCCGAGTTCGTCGAAGCCGTAGAGCTGATGGCGCGTTGCTCCGGCCAGGTCATCGTGTGCGGCGTGGGCAAGTCCGGGCACATCGCAGCGAAGATTGCCTCGACGCTCTCCTCCACGGGCACGCCAGCGTCCTATCTCAGCGCGGCCGAAGCGATCCACGGCGATCTCGGCGGCATTCGTAAAGGCGATATCGTACTCGCGGTCTCGCACAGCGGCGAAAATCCCGAATTGGTGGCGGTGCTTCCGCTGTTCAAACAGTTCGAGGTGCCTGTCATCGCAATCACGGACAACGTGCGGTCGACGCTGTCCCTCGTCTCCAACATCACGCTCCTGCCGGGCCGCACGGCCGAGGCCGATCCGATCGGACTCGCGCCGACGGCCAGCTCGGCGGCGGCGCTGGCGATCGGCGACGCGCTCGCCCTGGCGATTGCGCAACATCGCGGTTACACGGCGCGAGACTTCGAGCATCATCCCGGCGGCGCGATCGGCAAGCTGATGGAGTCGGTCTACCAGCGAGACGACCGCACAAGCTAGATCGGCACGATTTCCGGAATCGCTGACGGATCGTCGCGCGCGTTGCGTAATGGCGACAGCAGGATGACCGCTGCGCCCGCGATCGCGCACAACGCGCCCAGGCCGAGCACGAAGCGGGCGCCCGTGTAGCTGGCGATGATGCCGGCCATGACCGACGCGATGAGGGTCGCAACGAGGCCGGCGAAACGCTCCGCCGCGCCCACGCGGCCCAAGGTGCCCTCCGGGGCGATGGCCTGGCGCATGCTTGTCTGGTTGATCGTGAACACCGTCCAGCCGGGATCGCTGATGAACTGCTGCGCGACGAGCATCGCCACCGCAATTGTAGCGATGTCGGGCGCGCCAACGATGAGCAGCATGCCGGCGCCGCCGCACGTGAGTCCGCCCATCATCGCGCGTCCGGCGCCGAAACGGCGCGTGCACCAGCCCGTGATGGCCGCGCCGCCCAACGAGCTGAGTCCGCCGATGCCGTAGATGAGGCCCTGCACCCCTGGCGAGAGTCCCAGATCGCGCGTGACGTACAGCGCGAAGACCGAGCCGAACATGCCGCCAGCGGCGGAGGCCGCGATGTGACTGCCGGCGATCACACGCAATCGCCGGTCGTGCCAAAGCACGCGCATGCCCTCAACGATCTCAGCGCGCACGCTTCGCCGATCCTCGGCCGGCGCGGGTGCTGGCTCCGGCGTGCGGATGGCGCGGAGCGACGCAGCCGAGAAGAGGAACGAGACCGCATCAACGGCCATCGCGCCGGGGGCCGTGACCAGTTGCACCAGCCATCCAGCCGCGCTGAACGAGCCGAACTCGGCCACCGACGCGCTGCCCGCCAGCTTGCTGTTCCCATCGATCAGCTCATCCGTGGAGACGAGCGTTGGCAAGTACGCCTGGTACGCAACGTCGAAGAACGTCGTGAGGATGCCTGCGAGGAACGCGACGACGTAGATCTGCGGCATGTGCAACTCGCCGAATACGGCAGCGAGAGGTACCGAGCCGATGATCACGGCGCGACCGATGTCGGCGGCAATCATGATCGGACGGCGGCGGAGGCGGTCGACCCAAACGCCCGCGAACAGTGCGAAACAGATGCCCGCGAGGACATCGGCGGATGTGACGAGCGCGACCTGAAAGGCGGGCGCCTTCAGGTACACGATCGCCGTGAACGGCAGCGCGAGGCGCGTCGTCAGCGATCCGAAGACGGAGATCGTCTGTCCGGACCAGAGGCGCAGGAAGTCGGGATGACGCCAGAGGCCGGTGAAGCGCTTGGACATCGCGCATTGTATCCGCCGGGTTGCGATCCACTAAGGACGCGAAGGTCACGAAGTGGGTTCAGGGCGGCGAGCGATGATCGGCGAGGGGATGGAGCGTTCGAGTCGGGACGAACAAGATCCTTCGCGTTGCTCAGGACGACAGTACGCCGCGCGGACGGAGGACTCGCGTGCTAGATGTTGTTGTCCGTGAGGAACTGGAGGACGGCGGCGTTGAACGTCTCGGGTTGGAAGAGGTTGACGGCGTGGCCTGCTCCGTCGACAACAATTTTGCGCGCACCGGGAATCTTCGACGCCATGTAGTCGATGCCGCTCTGGTAGCGCGCGTCATCTGCGCCCCAGACGAGCAACGTCGGCACGGCGATCTCCTCCAGATGCTCCATCACCTTCGCGTCGCGCTGCGTCAGGATGCCGCGCCCGGCGAACGCGAGACCCTGCGCCGAGCGCTGGTACTCGCGCGTCGCATCGATCTCGATGCCTTTGCCAAGGCCGTCGAGGCCGCGCTCTTCGAAGCGCTTCGCGTAGCCGATCGAAAAGTCATTCCAGCCGGCCCGCGCGTCATCCTTGCGGTAGCCGGGGCCGGTGTTGCAGAGGATCAACGCGCGCACCATCTCGGGATGGGCGAGCTGGAACTCGAGCGAGATGTAGCCGCCGAGGGAGAGGCCGCCGATCACCGCTTCCTTGATGCCCAGGTGCCGAAGGAGCGCGGCCATGTCCTCGACCGTGAGCTTCTCGGAATAGTCGTCCTGCGACGGCGGACTATCCGTCCCCCCGTGGCCGCGCATATCCCAGGCGATGACGCGCAGCTCCCGCCACGCCTCGAACTGCGGCTTCCACATCTGCAGGGTGGCGGCGAACGCGTGCGTGAGCAGCACGGGCGTGCCGTAGTGCGAGCCGTGCTCCTCGTAGTTGATGTGAATGCCGTTCAGCTCGACGAGGGGCATGGTGACTCCGTTTCGGTGCGGCGTACGCGGTCGGAGGATCGTCGCGCACTGGCGAAGCTCGCGCAAACCGCGCGAGAATCGCCGCGCCACGACGGCGGGGTGAACCAGCGGCGCGACAACTACAATACCCGTGTGAACGACGATTTCGATTCGATCACCGAGAGCAGTCCCCTGTTGGCCGAACTGCGTGCGAGCATCGCCGCGGATGGCCCCATGACGTTTCGCGCGTTCATGGAAGCGGCGCTCTATCACCCCCGCTTCGGGTACTACACGACATCGGCCGGATCGATGGGACGCGGCGGCGACTACGTGACGAGCCCGGAAGTACACCCGCTGTTCGGCGCGCTGGTGGCGAAGCAGATTGCCCAGCTCTGGACCGTTATGTCGCGTCCGGGCCGCTTCGATATCGTCGAGCACGGCGGCGGATCCGGGCTGCTGGCGCGCGACATTCTTACCTGGGCGGAGCGGCGAGAGCCGGACTTCGCGCGCGCGCTGCAGTATGGGATCGTCGAGGTCAGCCGCGCGCTTCGGGATGCGCAGCGGCGAACGTTGGTCGAAGCCGGTCTTGCGGAGCGCGTGGAGTGGAGCGACAGCCCGCCACCCGGCATCACGGGGTGCGTGCTTTCCAACGAACTGATCGACGCGTTCCCGGTGCATCGCGTCGTGCGTGTGGACGGCGTGCTACGCGAAGTCTACGTCGCCATGAATGGCGACGGGCGACTCGTCGACGAATTGCGCGCGCCCTCCGATCCGTCGATAGCGCGCTACTTCGACGACCTCGGATTGTTGCCTGGCGAGGGCTGTTACGCGGAGGTCAATCTCGATGCTCCGCGATGGATGGCAGGAGTGAGTGCTTCGCTCGATCGCGGTTACGTGCTGACGTTCGACTATGGTTATGAGGCGGCGGCGTTGTACGCGCCATGGCGTCGCGACGGCACGCTGCTGTGCTTCTCGCGTCAGTCGGCGAGCAGCGACCCGTATCAGCGCGTGGGCAAGCAAGACATGACGGCCAGCGTCGACTTCACGACGCTGCGACGCGCGGGCGAGGACGCGGGGCTTCGGACGCTGGGGATGACGGATCAGGCCGCGTTCCTGGAGCGGATGGGCATCGGCGATGCGATCGCCAGCGTCGCGCAGGAGAGGCCCGGCGAGATGGAGGAGTACTTCGCGCGACGGCGCGTCGTGATGGATCTGATCGATCCGGCACGGCTGGGGCGGATCAAGGTGCTGCTACAAGGCAAAGGCGTCGAGGCGGCGCCGCTGCAGGGTTTCGACGTCAAGGTGTGATGCGGGTCTCAGGCTGGCAGCGGCGCTCCCGATTCGCGAAGGAACGTCAGGTAGTCCATATCGCCGGGCGAGTGCCCCCACATCGAGAGCAGGACCGCGATCTCAGACCGGTGCTGCACGGCGTGATAGAAGACCTGCGTAATGCTCTCGCCCAGCGCCATTCGTGCATCGAATCCATACGCCAGCCACCACTGCTCGGCGCGGTGCCACTCGTCGTCCGTCAACCCATCCGCGAATGGTCGCAGCGCTTCATGGGACGCCGCGTAGGCGGTTCGCGCATCAGGCAACGTCGTCAGCATCGGTTCTTGCAATGAACCGCCCGTCCAATTCGCGTACCAGTAGCGCTGGGTGCCAAGCATGTGCTCGAACTGCGCGCGAACCTGCGCGTACTGCTCGTCGCTGATGCCATCGGCAGCCGTGAGGATTCGATCGTCTGCCCAAATCGTGCAGGCAATCATCGAGCGCGCGTGGTCAACGAGGGTCGTCACGTCTGCTGTTCCATTCTGTGCGTTCCTTCAGCGGCGATGCACCCATTTGGCCCTCGAATAGTCCTTCATCGAATAACAAGCTGCGTCCGCTGGGTGCCAAATCCTCGCCAAGTCGCGACCTTCCGACTATAGCACCCAATCGCCCGGCGCCAAGGCTATTGGTTTCGAACCTGGATCACCGTCAAGGCGGGCGCACCATCCTGGGTGAAACCAAGGAGCATATGGTCGCCTGAGCCGTGTGGTGGCTTGCGCGGGCGCCTCGCGTGTTAGAATCCCGTAACCCATGAATCCGACCCGCGAGGTCGCACCACGACAAGGACGCACCGGTGCCGCTACGACCGCACTCCCTATCGCCCGGCCCCACGCCGCTGGCGGCGGTGCAACCATGACGGACGCGATTACCGTCCGGCCGATCGACTTCTCGCGTGACATCGGGCCGCTGATGTCGTTCCTGACAGGGCGCGATCGTGTCCGATTGGAGCATTGCGAACCGGCATGCCGCGCCGGCGACTGCTTCGTCTTCGTCGCCGACGAGGACGGCACGGCCGTCGGCTGGGCGGTCGTGCACACGAACTACCGCGACGACCAGGACTGGTCCCCTCCCGACGAAGACACGAAAGCGTTCCAGCAAGGCGACAACGCGTATCTGGAGAACATCGAAGTGACCGCACGACAACGCAGCAACGGCGTTGGCCGGATGCTGCTCGAGGCGGCCCAGACCGAGGCGAAGCGCCTCGGGAAGAAGCTGCTCTGGCTGCACACCAGCGAAAACAACGTGAAGGCGCACTCGCTCTTCGACCGTGAAGGATGGACGGTGGAACGATCGGTGTACCCGCCCTGGAAGCCGGCGTCGAAGACGCGCGTGTACAGGAAGGTGCTGTAAACGATGCGCACAACGTTCATCCGCGTATTCGCCGTCGTGGCGATCGTCCAGTTCGTCACCACGCGAGCGATGGCGGGCCGCGTCGTCGAGGAGGGGCGTGCGGAGCGGCTGTGGATGATGTATCCGCTCAACGTGATGATGAACGCCATGACGTGGACGCTGCTATTCGCCGCGCTCGGACGCATACGGCGGACGTTCCGCGCCGCCGCAGCGTAGGAAGCACCATCTGCTGCCGTGCTCGTCGTCGAAGCCGCAGCAGCAAGCGGAGGGAACCTCGCACGCATGACGATCGCGCGCCTCATCCGACACGTCGACGCGTTCACGACGACCCCACTCGAGGGCAACCCTGCCGCCGTCGTCGATGGCGAGGGCCTATCAGGTGACACGATGCAGCGCATCGCGCTCAACCAGCATCTCTCCGAGACCGTCTTCCTGCTGCCGCCGCAATCGCCCGAGAACCACGCGCACATCCGCATCTTCACGCCGGGCACCGAGCTTCCGTTCGCCGGCCATCCGACAATCGCCGCATCGCACACACTGATCAGCGAAGGCACGGTGCAGCTGAATGCGGGCGAGTCGCTGCGGCTGGAGACGGGCGCCGGCATCATCCCGGTCGAGGTGTCGGAAGGCGCCGCGCCGCTCTATACGATGACGCAAGCATCACCCGAGTTTCGACCGAGTGAGATCGGTCGGGATACGATCGCCGCGGGCCTCGGCTTGGAGACGAGCGATGTCGTGTTGGCCGAATGGGTCTCGACGGGCATCTTCTGGCTGCTGGCGCAGGTCCCTTCGCTCGACGCGATGATGCGCGTGCGGCCGGACATGATGGCGCTGCTGAAGATTCCGCACGGCATCTCGATCTTCTGCATCGGCGCGCAGACGGCCGGCGCGGACATCCACGTCCGCTCGTTCGCGCCCGAGGCGGGGGTATTCGAGGATCCGGTCACAGGCAGCAGCAACGGCTGCATCGCCGCCCTCATCGCGAAGCACGGATTGATGCCCGCGCACGACGGCGGGATTCGCTATGTGGCCGAACAGGGGCTCGAAATGGGGCAGCCCGGACGCGTACACGTACGCGTCACCGGCTTGCCGGACGCGCTGTCCGTGCACATCGGCGGCCACGCCGTCACCGTCCTGCGCGGCGAACTGCTGCTGCCCGCCTGATGGTCATCGCCGCGATCCTCCTCGCCGCCGACGACATCCGCATTGATGGCACGTCGCTTTCGCTATTGCCGTTCGGCGACGATCAGACACTGATCGAGTATCACGTCGCCCAACTGCAAGCGGCCGGCGTCGAAGTCATAGAAGTCGTGCTGGGTTGCGACGCCGAGCGCGTCATCCCGCTCGTCGCACAGAATGATGTCGAACCGATCGTTAACGAACGCTGGCGCGACGGCGATGCGGGATCGATCCGCGTCGGCGCAACTGCCGTGCCGCGCGATACCGAAGCGGCGATCGTCATCCGCGTCGACGAGCCGCGGCCGGCCGAGGTCATTCGGCGCTTGCTCGAAGCTCATCTCGCCAGCGACGCACCGCTCACGCGCACATCGTATGAAGGCGGCGCCGGGACGCCGCTGGTGGTCGGACGCGCCGTCCTCTCGGAATTGCGAAATCTCACCGACGCCGGCGGTCTGAATGCGATCGTGGCGCGCCATACGAATGAGGTCGCGGAGGTGGCGTTCGCGGAAGACATCGTGCTGTTGCGGATCGCGGATGTGGACGGCTACGCGCAGGCGCTGGATCAGCTCCGCTAGGCGACTGGCTCCGGAAGCAGGCGCTGGAATAGCTCGTTGCTCAGTACGCGGCCGCGCCGCGTCAGACGCAGGTGCGTCTGCGTCCGTTCGAGCAACCCGTAGCCCACGAACTCCGCGAGCACCGCGCCGTAGACGTCGTCGACATCGCGGCCGTGACGCCGCGCGAACTCGCGGACATCGACGCCGTCGATCAGGCGCAGACCGAGGATGAGCGTGTCGGCCATCGACAGCTCCGGCGTCACCGTCTCGGCGCCAATAACATGACACATCGCGCCACCGCCATCCTGCTGCGCCGCCGCCGACTCGTCGACCAGTTCCGCGTATCGATTCGGCAGCAGCACGGTCGAAAAGCGGACGCCATTGAGGAACGAATGCGCGCCCGCGCCGAGTCCCAGATACTCGCGATTCTGCCAGTAGACGAGGTTGTGCTTGCAGCGGAAGCCCTCGCGCGCCCAGTTCGAGATCTCGTAGTGCTCGTACCCGGCGCGCGCGAGGCGATCCTGCGTCCACTCGTAGTGATCGGCCTGCATGTCGGGGTCGGGCGCCTTCACGCGGCCGCGCTCGACATCTCGCGCCAGCGGCGTGCCGTCCTCGACGGTGAGCGCATACAGCGAGAGGTGCTCCGGACCGAGCGCGAGCGCCGATTCGAGATTGCGCTGCCATGCCGAGAGCGGCTGCTCGGACAGCCCGTAGATGAGGTCAAGGTTCACGTTCTCGAAGCCGGCCGCTCGCGCCGCGGCGTACGCGTCTCGCGCGTCCGCCGCGGTGTGGATGCGGTCCAGCGTCACCAGTTCTTCGTCGTCGAACGACTGCACGCCCATCGAGAGGCGATTGAAGCCGATGTCCCGCAGACCGCGGAGGTACTCCTCGGTGATCCTGCCCGGGTTCGCTTCGAGCGCGACCTCGGCGTCCTGGGCGATGTTAAAGACAGAACGCAGGCCCCGGAGGATCTTCGCCATCTCCTCGACGGGGTTAAGGCTGGGCGTTCCGCCGCCGAAGAACACCGTCTCGACGCGGCGGCCACCTACCGCTTCCCGCCAGAGCGACGCATCCTTCGTCAGCGTTTCCGCGTACGACGGGATCATGTGCTCGTGGCCGGCGTACGAGTTGAAGTCGCAGTAGCCACACTTGGCGGTACAAAACGGGATATGGAGATAGAGGCCGATGGAGTCAGAGGTCACGCTCGATCGTATCGGACGGCCGCGCGCGCCGCTACGAGCGGGGTCACGTCACCGCGGCAAGCCACCCGACCGCGAGCGCAGCCGATGCTAGTGCGAGCGCGGAGAAGCCTAACCGCAGCGCAAACTCATCTCGCCTGACCTCGAATGCGAATGCGCTCGTCGCGAGCGCCGCCACGCCCGCCAGGAGGGTCGGAGCGTAGAGTCGCAGATCGTAGCCAACGAACGGCGCCAGTCCGACGCTCAGCGCGAGCGCCGCCGCGAACGAGGTCCACGCCAGAAGCATCGAGCGCCCGGCGCCCAGCCGGTGACTAAGGCCGGCGATGCCATGCGCGACGTCGTCGTCGAGGTCCGGCAACGTATTCGCAAGGTGCACCGCCAGACCGAGCAGAGCGCCAAGCGGCAGCAGCCACCAGAGCACGGGGCGCCAGACGCCGAGCGTCAGCCAGACCCAGATCGGCAACGTTGGGATGGCCACCATGAACGGAATAGCGCTCAGCAGCGTGCGCTTCAGTCGCGCATCGTACGCCAGCCCGCACGACATGCCCAGCATTGCCACCAGGAATCCGCCCAGGCCGAGGGTCGCCGCCAACGCTGCTGCCGCGGCAGCGAACCCAACCGCAAGAGCTGCGGAGGCACGCACAGGCACGAGGCCCGCAACGATGGGCTTCCACGGCTTCGAGGCAGCATCAAGATCGCGGTCGAAATAGTCGTTCGCAACGCCGATCGCGCACTGGGCGCAGAGCATCACCCCGAGCATTCGCGCCAGCACGGAGATGTTGGGCAGGCCGAGTACTGCGACAACCGCAAGGGCCGCCGCCACACCAACATTGAGCAGCGTCGGAAATGGATGCACGATGCGGGCCGCCCGGACGAACTTCGGCATGTGGCCGACGCCGAAGCCAGGCGCGGCTGCCGCCAGTCTCGAAGTGTCGGGTCGAGCAATGAAGGGATGCGTCACAACGTTCTCCTGCCCCATCCGATGATACTCCTGCTGGACGCGAACGGATTGGGGCGTGGCAAGCAGCACCAGGATAGACTCACCAGAAAGGGGCCAAAACTGGGGTCTTGACAGCCTTGGCGGTTCCGCAATATCGTAGATCTAGCCCAACGAGGGCGTCTGAGTACATCTCTAGTAAGGGAGGTGCTTCATGAACGACCGCATCCGCTGGGGTGTCTGGCAAGTTGACTGAGAAGCCCTGTTCGTAATGGGCAGGGCGCGCCGACAAGGCAGGCTCCAATGATGCATGGCATACCGGGACGCCTCTTGAGCGCGATCCCAACGTTGCACGGGGATACCCGTTACGGCGCCTGCCGACATATCAGGCCAGACAGAGTCGCAGGAGGCTTTCCTAGTAAGGAGAGCCTCTTTCGTTGCCCATGAACGACGATCCACTGATCAGCCAATCGAACCTCTGGCTCGCTGACACGTTGTGGCGCCTGGGCGCGGTGCAGTTCGGCGACTTCACCGTCGGGCGTACGACCGTCCACTCGCCGATTCACGTGAACCTGCGCCTGCTCATCGCACACCCGACGGCGCTGGCGCGCGCCGCGCACATCGTCCAGATGGAGCTGCAGACGCTGCAATCGATGCGGAATCCGCAGATCGATCCGTTCGACCTGGTATGCGGCGTCCCGTTCGGCGGGCTAGTCGTCGGCGAAGCATTCTCGCTGGCTTCGAAGGTGCCGCTGATCTACCTGCACCCGCGCAAGGACGACCTGGACTCTGACGTCGAGGGCATCTACCACCCCAGCCAGACCGCGCTGATCATGGACGACCTGATCACTGGCGGCGGCAGCATCGTGCTCACGGCGAACCGCTTGCGCGACGAGGGACTGTTCGTTCGCGATGCAGTCGTGCTCTTCGACAGGCAATCGGGCGGGCACGTGAAGCTCGAGGCGGCGGGAATTCGGCTGGTCTCGGTGCTGACGCTGGAGGTGCTGCTCACCTATCTCCGCTCAAGCGACAAGATCGGCGAGGACTGGTACCGAAAGAGCATGACGTTCTTCGACGAGCATCGCGGTCGCGATCTGGACGCCGGCTAACCACCAATGTCATCCAGAGCGAAGCGAAGGATCTAACCCGACCGGAGCCGATCGCCCCGGCGAAGCTTGAGAACTTTAGACGCGCAGCCAGCGTTTCGGCCTGCGAACCAGCGCGGGCTGAACGCCCGCGCTCCGGTGGACCAATTGCGCCGCACCGCCATGCGAACTTAGAGCAGGCGGCGGATTGGCTTGCGCCCCGGCCGGGGATCGTAGTTCGACTTGAACATCTCGAGCTTGTCGCGCTCGATGAGGTACTTACCGGCGAAGAGCACTGCCGGCACCTTCTTCTGCTTGATCAAGCGTCGCAGGCTCTGCGGATGGATGTTGAGCAGGCGCGCCGCCTCCACAAGATCCAGGTAGTTCTCGAACGGGCTGGTGACCATCCAGAGCCTCAACAGTAAGACGCTATATCAGATGAGTGATACTAGCACTTCTGTAAAGCACGCGGTAGTTAGTTATGTCAATTTCTACTCAGCGGCGGAACGGCCAGCTGCGTTTCGCTGAGGCTGCTCCCTCTGAATGCTCAGGCCGGCCTGCGGAAGCAGGCTCGGCGAATGCGCCACGCAGACCGCGCTCCATGCGGCGATGCAGCATGACCATGGCCTGCGCGATGGTAAGCGCTTCCTCCGGTGCGGACCTGATCTGTGGGAACAACTCCAGTGCTGTCTCGGTGAATCGAGCGACGGTGCTGGGCGACCCGCCCCGCATGTGGTGGCCGCGCAGCTCGGTCACACAGCCGTAGATCGCCGAGAGCAGCTTCCGCGACTGTGCCTCGTCCACCTCGATGACAGCCGAGTCGCTCGCCAGCTCGCTCCCGAGCGCGACCTTCACGGCGCGCAGGCCGTGCTCAACCGGCATCTTCGTCGCCGGGTCCAGCTCCGAGCCGGGGCGGCCGAGGTGGTAGATGAGCGCGAGGTATACCAAGCGCGGTTCGTCGTGCGTGAGCTTGAGGGCGACCGCCATGATCGAGAGTGTACCAGCGCGCTGAAGTACGCCTCTCCCGGCAGGATGTTGACGAACCACCCCCTTCTCGTCGTGGCCGCTTCCGTGGTGCGGGCTTCCGTAGCGCGGGCTTTTCAGCCCGCGTTCGCCGACTCACATCGCCGCCCCATACTCACGTGCGCACGCCGTCCCGTGACGTTCTCGACACCTCCTGGGGCGCAGAACGGCCCCGGGTATCCCGGGGCCGTCCATTGGCTCAACACTCGCGACGCTCCCAGAGCGTCTGGGCTAGCCCTTGTGCTTGCGTTGCCACCGTGTCTTTTTCAGCATCTTGCGGTGCTTGTGCTTGCGCATCTTCTTCTTGCGCTTCTTGACCACTGAGCTCATGCGGCTCCTCCTCTCACAGAGATGTTTGCGGCGACAGACTCCGTCTCCGTCCGATGCTTCGGGCAGGCCGGCGCCCGTCCCTACATCCCTGTCAGGGGACAGCGCGAAGTATACCCAAGCACTCCCCTAAACACGAGCAACGACAGCGGCTGTGCTTCCTTGTGCGGCGGAAGCTGTGCTAGACTTGCGCGCAGAAGCCGGACCGGTCTCTCGTACCAGGCCCACTGCTTGGTTCAGGGTGATCGGGGCGGCTTATTTTGTCATAGGAGGACGCATCGCGTTGACGGAAATCAGTAGTGGCGGCGTAGCTGAGCCCGTGGTGGAGACCGCGGAAATCGACGACGCCGACTTCACCATGCAGAACTGGCTGGACTCAAGCAGCGATTTCAAGACGCTTCGGCGTGGTGAAGTCGTCGAAGGCTCGATCATGGCGATCCAGCGCGACGGCGTCATCGTCGACGTTGGATCGAAATCGGAAGGCGTGATCCCGCCACACGAAATGCACTCGCTCGGCGCCGATCCGCTCAGCAAGGTGCAGGTGGGCGAGAAAGTTCTCGTCTACATCATGCAGCCGGAGTCGGACCAGGGTCAGGTGACACTGTCGATCGACCGCGCGCGCGGCGAGCGCGGATGGCGCGTCCTGCAGACGCGCTTCGAAGAGGGTGAAGCGTTCGATGGCGAAGTCACCGGCTTCAACAAGGGCGGCTTGCTCGTCAACGTCGAAGGTGTGCACGCGTTCGTGCCGCTGTCGCAGGTGGTCGGCGTGCGGCCGGAAACCGAAGGCGAGGGCGGACTCGCATCGGCCGTCGGCAAGCAGCTGCGGCTGAAGGTCATCGAGATTAACCGCCGCCGCAACCGCGTGATCCTGTCGGAGCGCGCGGCACTGCAAGAATGGCGTTCGCAGCAGAAGGATCGCTTGCTCGCGGAGCTGAAGGAAGGCGAAGTCCGCAAGGGCCGCGTCTCCAGCGTCCGCAGCTTCGGCGTGTTCATCGATCTGGGTGGTGCCGATGGCCTGGCGCACCTGAGCGAAGTGTCGTGGGATCGCAACAAGACGCCCGAAGAGATGTACCGCGTCGGCGACGAGGTCGACGTCTTCGTCATGAAGGTCGACCCCGAGACCAAGAAGATCGCGCTCAGCCTGCGCCGCGCGCAGCCGGAAGAGTGGGATCTGATCGTCGACAAATACCAGGTCGGCCGCGTCGTGCCGGGCATGGTGACCAAGCTCGTCACATTCGGCGCGTTCGCACGCATCGAGGGCCCCGTCGAAGGCCTCATCCACGTATCCGAACTCGTCGACCGCCGCATTGCTCACCCGAAGGAAGTGGTGCGCGAGGGCGACCTGCTGCCGCTGAAGATCGTCCGCATCGAGCGCGACCGTCATCGGCTGGGCCTGAGCCTGCGCGAAGCGCGCGACGAAGGCGTGAAGATGGGCTTCACCTTCACCGACGCCGGCGAAGTGCTGACAGTTCCGGAAGACATCAAGACGGAGTTCGAGGAGCGCGAGGGCATCAAGGTCATCGAGCGCGGCCCCGACGATTACTCGGCTCCTGCGACGGCGGCGATGCCGCAGGACGACGGAGTCGCGGAAGCGCCGCCAGCCGCAACGGCAGCGGCGGTAACAGCGCCTGCGCCGGCGCCGCGTGTGGAAGAGCCGGAGCCGCCATCGGCCATGGCGCAAGCATTCGCGGCTGCTGAGCAGCGGGCGAGCGCGGACGTACCGGACGCGGAGTCCGCGACCGACGAGGCTGTTGCAACGTCGGCGGCAGAGCCGGCGTTAGAAGAAACGATCCCGGAACCGGCAGACGAATCAGTCGCGGCGGCAGAGATCGAAGAGCCGGCAGCCGACGTATCGATCAATGCGACAGAGAGCACAGAAGAGGAAGAAAAGCCGACGTAACGGCGGCGCGGCGCAACAAGCCGGGTCGCATGGAGCGGCCTGTGTTGAAGATCAGGGAGAATGCCGGTCGAGCCTCTCGCGTGATTTCCCGACGACATATGTAACGGACGCGTTCGCTTTTGCAACGCGTCCGTACTGGACTTCGAAGCCTCCGTTGTGATACATTGGCTATGAAGAGTTAGCAATTATGCGGGAGTGCTGAGATGGCTGACCGGTTCGACAAATTCACAGAGCGCGCCCGCCGGGTGCTGACGCTGGCCCAAGAGGAAGCGCAGCGCTTCAACCACAACTACATCGGCACGGAGCACCTGCTGCTCGGCCTCGTCCGTGAGGGCGATGGCGTTGCGGCAAAGGTGCTGGCCAATCTTGGCGTAGAGCTGAACAAGGTCCGCTCGGCGGTCGAGTTCATCATTGGCCGAGGCGACCGCGCCGTGCTGGGAGAGATCGGCCTGACGCCGCGGGCCAAGAAGGTCATCGAGCTGGCGGTCGACGAGGCGCGCCGGCTGAACCACCACTACATCGGCACGGAGCACCTTCTGCTCGGCCTCGTGCGCGAGGGCGAAGGCATTGCCGCGGGCGTGCTGGAGAGCCTCGGCGTCAACCTCGAGCGCGTGCGCGCCGAGACGACGCGCATCCTCTCGCAGAGCATGCCGCAGACGGCCGGAGCCGGCGCGCGATCATCGACGCGCACACCAACCGTCGATCAGCTCGGCATGGATCTGACGCAGGCAGCGCGCGCCGGTAAGCTCGATCCGGTGATCGGCCGCTCGAAGGAGATCGAGCGCGTCATTCAGATCCTCTCACGCCGCACGAAGAACAACCCGGTGCTGATCGGCGAGCCCGGCGTGGGTAAGACGGCGATCGCCGAGGGCCTCGCGCACCGCATCGTTTCCGGCGACGTGCCGGAGACGCTGCAGGGCAAGCGCCTGCTGACACTGGACATCGGCTCGCTCGTCGCCGGCACGAAGTACCGCGGCGAGTTCGAGGAGCGGCTGAAGAAGGTGATCGAAGAGATCAAGACGAGCGGCAACTGCGTGCTGTTCGTCGATGAGCTGCACATGCTCGTTGGCGCGGGCGCGGCCGAAGGCGCTGTGGACGCAGCGAACATCCTGAAGCCATCGCTGGCGCGCGGCGAGCTGCAGTGCGTCGGTGCGACGACGCTGGACGAGTTCCGCAAGCACATCGAGCGCGACGCCGCTCTCGAACGGCGCTTCCAGCCGGTGGTTGTGGAGGAGCCGAGCGTCGAGGAGACGATCGAGATCCTTCGGGGCATCAAGGAGAAGTACGAGGAGCACCACAAGCTCACCATCGACGACGATGCGCTGAAGGCCGCCGCCGAGCTGGCAGCGCGCTACGTCTCCGACCGCTTCCTTCCCGACAAGGCGATCGACCTGGTCGACGAGGCATCGAGCCGCGTGCGCATCCGGCGCTCCGCAACGCCGCCGTCTCTGAAGGAAGCGTCGCGCGGGCTGGAGTCGCTCCGCAAGGAAAAGGACGCGGCGATCTCTTCGCAGCAGTACGAATACGCGGCGGAGCTTCGCGACCGCGAGGTGAAGCTGCAAGAGAAGATCGAGTCGCTCGAACAGGGCATTGAGGTGCAGCGCGAGGGCGAGAAGCCGGTCGTCACCGAAGAGGACATCGCCGAAGTCGTAAGCATGTGGACCGGCATCCCGGTCGCGCGCATCGCCAGCGAAGAGTCGGCGCGGTTGCTCCAGATGGAGGACGCGCTGCACAGCAAGGTCATCGGTCAGGATGAAGCGATCGTTGCGATCGCGAAAGCCGTGCGGCGATCACGCGCGGGCCTCAAGGATCCGAAGCGCCCGATCGGCGTGTTCATGTTCCTGGGGCCGACGGGCGTCGGCAAGACCTACCTGCCGCGGGTGCTGGCAGAGTTCATGTTCGGCAGCGAAGACAACATGATCAAGCTCGACATGAGCGAGTTCATGGAGAAGCACAACGTCTCGCGGTTAGTCGGGGCGCCTCCCGGATACATCGGCTACGACGACGGCGGCCAGCTCACGGACACGGTGCGGCGCAAGTCGTACTGCCTGATCCTGCTCGACGAGATCGAGAAGGCGCACCCGGACGTGTTCAACCTGCTGCTGCAGATCTTCGACGACGGTCACCTGACCGACGCGAAGGGCCGCAAGGTGGACTTCCGCAACACGATCATCATCATGACCAGCAATGTCGGCTCCGACCTCATCCGCAAGGATGGCGGGCTGGGATTCGCCACCGCTAAGGACGAGGTGAAGTCGGCCGACCAGCAATACAAGCGCATGAAGGAGAAGGTCACGGAGGACCTGAAGCGTGTCTTCCGCCCCGAGTTCCTGAACCGCATCGACAGCCAGGTGGTGTTCCACACGCTCGCCAAGGAGCATATCCGGAAGATCGTCGACCTGAACCTGCGCGACCTCGACAAGCAGCTGATGCTCAAGGGCATCACGCTGGAGTTATCGGAAGCCGCGAAGGACTGGCTCGGTGTGAAGGGCTACGACCCGGTGTTCGGCGCACGGCCGCTGCGCCGAGTCGTCCAGAACGAGCTGGAGGACCGCCTGTCGGAGGCACTGCTGCAAGAGCGCTTCGGCCTCGGCGACACTGTCTGGATCGACGTGCAGGGCGACGACCTGATCATGGAGAAGAAAGAGCCGGCCGCACCCGCCGAGCCCGCACTGACGTAGGTTCGCAGTGATCATTCGCACTAAAGGGAAGCCCGGCTCGCGAGCCGGGCTTCTTCGCACCTTAGTACTGTTGCCGCCACGCGCGCTTCGCTATGATCCCCGCACCATCAGCAGCAACATCCAAGGGAGGATGCCATGGCAGTGCGCGGGTACGTGCTCATCGAGGCGGAAGTCGGCAAGGCGAAGGCCGTCGGCGAGGCGATCCGCAAGCTCAGCCACGCCGACGCGCGCGTGACGGCCGTCGATACCGTCACGGGGCCCTTCGACGTCATCGTGCAGATCGAGGCGGATGATCTGGACAAGCTGGGCAACGCCATCACGGACGGCATCCAGCAAGCCGAGGGCGTGCAGCGCACGACGACGTGCCTGGCTGTGCGGCTCGGCTAGGTTCCAGGTTCTAGGTTCTTAGTTCCAGGTTCTCGGCTGACCTAGCCGCCGGCGCGGGCGACGTCGGCGCGCTCGATGACGCGTAGCGGCACCATGTCGCGGAATTTGTCTTCTATGACGATGTCGTTTGGCGCCAGTTCGCGGCAGGCGTTGCAGCGGATGCACGCCGCGTCGTCGATGGCCCACGCGCCGTTGCTCTGCGCAATCGCCTTCGTCGGGCAGATGGCGGCGGCCTCCGAGACGGCGGCCGACTGGTTCGTGACCCGGTAGCGGATCAGCCCGTCGCACACCTGCGCCAGGCAGCGATGCTCCAGTGCGTGCGCGTCGTACTCGTCGCGGAAGTGCGTCATCGTGTTGTTGATGATCACGGGCGAGAGCGTGCCGTGAAAGCAGTTCGAGAACTGCATCGACGCGCCTAGCGACTTGATGCGCTCGGGGTCGTCCGGATGCGCCTCGCCGCGCGACGTGCGCTCCAGGATTGCGACCATACGCTGATTGCCGCCGCGGCAGGTGGTGCAGCGGCCGCAGGACTCGTCCTCAAGGAACCACGAGAACATTGCGTTGAGGTCGATCACGCAGACGGTGTCGTCGACGAAGATGAGGCCGCCGCCGCCCATGCCCGCGCCGAGCGAGCGGAACGGCTCGGGCTCCAGCGGCAGATCGGCGGCGATGCTCGCCGGCAGCAGGCCCGACAGCGGGCCACCCTGCTGCAGCGCCTTGAACTGCCGGCCGTTGGCGATGCCGCCGGCCATCGCGAGCACGTCCGCGACCGTGGTGCCGAACGGAACTTCCAGACAGCCGGACTTCTCGCAGGCGCCGCAGACCGTGAACATCTTCGTGCCGCGGTTGATCTCGGTGCCGACGGTGCTGAAGGTATCGGGCGTGACGCGCAGCAATGTCGTGACGCTGGCGTAGGTCTCGACGTTGTTCACGTTCGTCGGCTTGCCGAGGACGCCGCTCGCGGCGGGGAACGGCGGTTTGATGCGCGGCATGCCGCGCTCGTCGTTCACCGACGAGATCAGGCCCGTCTCGTCGCCGCAGACGTAGGCGCCCGCGCCGCGGATCACCTCCGCGTCGAAACGCACGCCGGTACCGAGCGCGTTCTCACCAAAAATGCCCTTGTCTCGGCACGCCTGTAGCGCCCGGTTCACCCGCTCGATGCAGAGCGGATACTCGTCGCGGATGTAGATCCAGCCGTGCGTAGCGCCCGTCGCGTAGGCGCCGATCAGCATACCCTCGAGCATCATGTGCGGGTCGCTCTCCATGACGACGCGGTTCACCCATGCGCCGGGGTCGCCCTCGTCGGCGTTGCAGACCAGGTACTTCGGCTCGGCCTTCGCGTCCCTGAGGAAGCTCCATTTCATGCCGGTCGAGAAGAACGAGCCGGAGTGCCCGCGCAGCGTCGAGCCCTTCACGACGTTGATCAGCGCATCGCGGTCCAGCTGCGCCGCCGCCATGTAGTGCGAGTAGCCGCCGCGCGCGATGTAGTGGTCGATGTTGTCCGGGTCGATGATGCCGCAGTTGTACATCAGCCAGCGCACCTGGCCCTTCGCCCAGTCGATGTCGCCGAGCATCGGCACGCCATCCGTCGCCTTCCCGGCGATGATGCCGATCGCGTGATCTTTCGCGACGCGTGCGGCAGCGGCTTTCGCGAACGCCTCGACCTTGTCGGCCGTCACATGGCCGTACAGCACGTGCTGCCCACCGGGCAGCCGCACTTCGACGACGGGTTCGGCCCACGACAGACCCGCATCGCCGGTCTGCATCACATCGAACCCCGCGCCGTCGTCCGACAGCTTGCCCAGCGCGTCGAGCGTTTCGCGCGCGCCAGCCGCGATAGACGATGTGTTCATCGACACGACGAACAGCGGCCGCGCCGGCTTCTCGACGGCGGCCCACGCGGCGTCTGCGGCGGATCGGAGTTCTGCGTACGTCGGCATCAAGCTCCCGATAGTTCCAGGTTCTAGGTTCTAGGTTCTTGGCTCTTCAGCCCCCGCACCATCTTCACCGTCTCGACAGCGCTGAGCGGGCCAACGACGTTGCCGTTCACCCAGACCTGCGCCGCGTATTCGCATGTGCCGTTGCACTGCGCCAAGTGGAGACCGAGCTTGTTATCGGCGGTATTCTCGCCCATGCCAATGCCCAGCTCCGCTTCGAGCACTTTGCGGATGTTGCGGCCGCCCTTCAGCAGGCAGATGGCGCCGCTGCACCAGCCGATCAGCGTCGCCGGCGGCGGCGTGAGGCGGAACTCGCTGTAGAACGTCGCCGCGCCGTATACCTTCGCCTCGCTGAGACGCAGCTGCCGCCCGACGACCTTCATCGCAATCTTGGGTACGTAGCCGTAATGATGCTGGACGGCGTGGAGCGCACCGAGCAGGTCGCCATCCGCCGGCTTGAAGTCGCGGATGAGGTGCTGGATCTCGAGCGTAGCTTCGTTATCAAGCATGAAAGCTCCCGTTTGTGCGCTGCGTCACTATAGGGGAGGGTGTGGGGCCGGACAAGATGGGCGACGTGTCCACCAGTGCGTTGGCCGTGCCGAAGGCTACGAGGCTTTGCGTTTTGCAGTCCTCGCCGTGCCCTTCGGAGCTTTGTCCGCGAACGTCACCACCACCTTCGCGTCGAGCGCGTCTGCTACTCGCTTGAGTAGCGACAACGTCGGTTTGCTGTCGCCGCTCTCCAAGCGAGAGATGACGGGCTGCTTCGTGCCGATACGGTTCGCGAGCTGGCGCTGGGACAGGCCCCTTGCCAGCCGGCGCTCGATGATCGAGCTTGCGAGCTGGAACTCCGCTTCCAAGGCGTCGTACTCGCGCTTGAAGGTTGGATCCTTCAGTAGTTCACGTCGGAACTCTGGCCAATCCATTACTGTCTCCTTAGATATTCGAGTCGCCGGCTGCTCGTCGTTGCCAAGTCTCGTCCCGGGGTGCGCTGCGTCTTCTTCCGGATCCCATGCAGGATGACCACGTGATCGGGCGCTGGAAGGAAGAAGAACAACCTGACAGCGTCCGAGCCCTGCGATGCCCGCAAATCATAGATGTTCGTGACGCCGGCCATCTTTTTCACGTATTGCTCGCCGATGTGCGGCCCGAAGTTTTCGAGAAGGTTGAGCGCGACCGACAATTTGGCCCGGAGCTTGTCAGGCAGCGCACGCACAAAGTCTTGAGGCGGACTCGTCCCGCGCGAGACGTGATAGAACTCGATCCGCCAAGCCATCGGGTGATGATAACTAAATAGTTATGAGCGGTGCAAGGTTGCTACGCCGCGGCCCCCGGCCGCGCGGCGCGTTTCGCGTAATCCTCGACGACCATCTTCGCTACGTCTTCGCCCATGCGGATGCTGTAGCTCTGGCCGCGGTCTTCGGGGTAGATCTGCGTCATCGTCTCCAGGTACAGGCCCTCGACCGGCGTGCGGTGGTCGGGTTTGTTCTGGCTGTAGTTCATGCGGATAATCGGTTGCGCGTACGGCGCCTTGAACACCCAGCGCTCGTTCACCCAGTCCGACGAGAATTCCGGGTTGATGCGCCGCAGCGCCGGCTCGAAGATCGACCAGAGCGCGTCGTCGCTCATGTCGAAGTACTCGTGGTCCTGCGACAGGTAGTTCGAGATGTAGAGGATGTGGTTGCCGCCATAGTTCTCGGGGCCGATGAAGTTCGTGTGCTCCACGAGCGCCAGGAACGGCATCGTGCGGTCGCCGATGTTCATCCAGTACGTCGATGACAGCGAGCGCTTCATCGTCACGACCATGCACACCGCGCCCTGCCACTGCACGTGGTTCAGTTTGCGGACGTATTCGTCGGTGAGCGCCGGCGCCATCTTCTTGAAGAGCAGTGAGGGCACGGCCGCAACCACCGCATCAGCGGCGACGGTATCACCGTTGGCCAGCACGACGCCCGTCGCGCGGTTCTCGTGCGCCGTGATCTGCTGGACGCCCATGCTGGTGTGGATCTGGACGCCGCCCGCCCGCAGCCGCCGCTCCAGCTCTTCGATGTACACGCCGAAGCTGCCCGTCAGGTAACCGAGCTTCTCCTTACCCTTCTCGCGCGACGCGAACCGCAGATGGATCTTGCTCCACAGCCACGCCATCGCTACCTGGTCGTACGCGTCGCCGTACTTGCCCTCCAGCAGCGGGCCCCACATCTTCTCGAAGACCTTCTTCGAGACGTTCTTTTCGATCCAGTCCTTGCAGGTGATCTGCTCGAACTCGGCCCAATCCTCGCGGCCGCGCAGACGCACGGCCATCAGACCCAGCTTGATGCGGTCGATCAACGGCAGCGGCGAAAAGCGCAGCAGATCGAGGGCTGTGATGAACGGGAAGATCTTGCCGTTGTCGAACCAGCCGACCTTCGACTCGATCCAGTTCAGCTTGTCGCCGAGGCCGAGTTCTTCGATCAGCTTGATGATCGTCGTGTCGGTGCTGAAAATGTGGTGGTAGTACGCCTCGAGCCGGCTACCACCGACCTCGAACGTGCGCACGAGGCCGCCGAGGAACGGGCTCGCTTCGTAGATCGAGGCGTCGTGGCCCTCCTGCATCAGCCTGTACGCCGTGGTCATGCCCGCAACGCCACCGCCGACGATACACACCTTCATGCTAGACCTGCTCCCCGCCCACCGCCGGCTTGGCGCTGCGCAGCAGGCGACCGGCAGCGTCAGAATCGGCATCGGGCCCGGCCACGTCTCCGGAGCGGCTGCTCTTCAGCATATCGCTGAAGTTGAACTGCATCGACCACATCAAGTACAGCCCGATGACGACGATGGGGAACAGCAGGATGGCGTGCAGGCCGATCGCGTACGCCTCGGATAGCGCCTTGAATTGCTCGCTGCCCGCGGCCGATGTAGCGGCGAACGCGACTATCGTCTTCGAGGCGACCAACTCGAACGCGCCGACGCCGCCCTGCGTCGCGACGACGGCTATGACGAGATTCGCGGCGGCCGTCAGCAGGAGGAAGATATGGAATCCTTCATGAATTCCGAAACCTCGCGCCACCAGGTAGTACATCAGCGCTTCCAGCGTCCACGACGCTACTGACATGATCAGCGCCGCGGCGAGATCGATGGGGTTACGCAACGCGGCGAGCCCTTCGAGGAACGAGTCGATGAGCCCCTCAACTTTCGGCTTCACCGACGCCGGCGCGAAGCGGTGAATCAGCATGTGCAGTTGCTTCTGGCCGTGCCTCGAGAGCGTGAGATAGAACAGCACCGCGAGCGCCGCTCCGAACAGCGCCGACATGACCAGGCCGAGGCCGGCGAGGTTGAGGTCAACCGTGAACCATCGCCAGCCAATCGTAAACGTCGTATCACCACTGGCGAACGCACCGACGATGAGCAGCATCGGGACCAGCGTGACGCCGTCGAACAGGCGGTCCACGGCGATAGTGCCGAGGGTCGTCGTCTTGCTGATCTTCTCGCGCTGACCCAGCACGTAAGCACGCGCCAACTCGCCAGCACGAGCCGGGATGAGGTTGTTCGCCATCAGACCGATGATGACGACTGGATAGAGGCGAATCGCGCTGACCTTCTTCACGGGCCGAAGGAGGTATTGCCAGCGCACCGTCCGCACCCAGAGCGCCAGGTAGTAGACAGGCAACGACGCGACGATCCAGGCGTAATTCACGTCCGAGAATGCATGGCGCAGCTTCGAGGGATGCCGGACATCGCTGGTGTACACGAAGATGCCGACGCAGGCGGCGCTTATGGCCATGCCGATCCAGAAACCACGGCTCTTGAGCAACGGGGACTCCATGGCGCCGGGAGGCGCGGGCCGAACGTGCGTGTCGCTAACGTATGTTCGGCAACGAAACTTCGGAATTATAGGGGCGACCCCCAAAGCCGGGCAATTGGTTATGTCTAGTCAGAGTTCGGGGTTCGCGCTCCAGCAACAACATGGTAGCTCAGCCGGACAGCGCGCTCGGTACATCGTTCAGCCGTACCCGGCGCTCGCTGTGGTCATTCAGGTTACGCAGCGTCACTTCACCCGCAGCCAACTCGTCAGCGCCGATGATGGCAGCGTACGCAGCCGCCTTCGCGTCGGCGTGGCGCATCTGCGCTTTCAAGCTGCGACCCGCCGCGCCCACGATCACCTGGAGGCCGGATGCGCGCACGGCCCGCGCCAGGCGCACGGCGGCATGGGACGCCTCCGGCGTCAGGTGAGCGATGTAGAGCGCCGGCGCGGGCGTCGGCGCCACTTCTGCGCCCTGCCGCTTGATGTTGATGATCAGGCGCTCAAATCCTGTGCCAAACCCCACGCCCGGGGTTGCTGGACCGCCGAGCAGCTCGACCAGCCCGTCGTAACGGCCGCCGCTGCCCATGCTGCTCTGCGACCCCTCCTCGTGCGGATGGAACTCGAAGACCGTGCGCGTGTAGTAGTCGAGGCCGCGGACGAGCCTCTCATCGATGACGTACGCGATGTCTAACGCATCGAGGTAGCCGCTCAGCTTCGCAAAGTGGTCCTTGCATGGCTCGCACAAGTATTCGCGTAGCTGCGGCGCGCCGGCGATGGCGGACTGGCAGCGCTGCTCCTTGCAGTCGAGGAGGCGCAGCGGATTCTTCTCGAACCGTGTGCGGCAGTCGTCGCAGACCGTCGGCAGCAGCGGCCGGTAGTACGCGCGCAGCGCCTCGATGTAAGCCGGGCGGCAAACCTGGTCGCCGATAGTATTGAGCTTGATCGTGAATTCGGACAGCCCCAACTCGCGATAGAAGGTCGCGAGCAGTTCGATCACCTCTGCGTCGACGAGCGCATCGGGGTCGCCGACGGCCTCGATGCCCAGCTGCGTGTGCTGCCGGTAGCGACCCGCCTGCGGGCGGTCGTAGCGGAAGTTCGGGCCGATGTAGAACAGCCGCACCGGCTGCGGCAGGCTCGCCATGCCGTGCTCTATGTAGGCGCGCATGACGTTCGCTGTGCCCTCGGGCCTGAGGGCCAAGAGGTCCTCACCGCGATCTTCGAAGACGTAGACCTCTTTCGAGACGATATCGCTGCTCTCGCCGGATGTGCGGAGAAATACACCCGCGTGCTCGAAGATCGGGGTTTCGATACGGCGGTATCCGAATAGTTCGCACACGCGCTCGGCCGTGTCACGGACGTACTTCCAGTACGGCCAGTCCTCCGGCAGGATGTCGGCCGTGCCGCGAGGGGCGGCGAATTTGCGAGGTTTCGGGGGTTTCTCGGCGCTTGTCATGCTGTCGGTGAGGATACCAGCCGAGTCTGACGCCTGCGAATCGCATGTACACTGCATACAGACATACGCACGTACAGGCGTGCAGACGCCTAACAAGCGCGATTCTCGGAGGTGCCGATGAGCCGGCGCATGACCATCGTTTTCGACGATGAGGAGTTGTACACGCGGCTGAAGGTCGCGGCGGCGCGGACGCACCGTCCCGCCAAAGACATCGTCGCCGAGGCGCTCTGCTCGTACTTCGAGACAGCAGTCGAGCCCGATGGCAGTCACACGCACGCTGCCGGACCCGCGCCCGAACCGAACAAGACCGTCGAAGCCGTGTTACGGGACCTCGGACTGGCGAAGGAGGCACCGGCTACGGCGCGCTAGCGCCGCCCACGCCATGACGACGATCGCTCACGACCCCGCCGTACAAGCGCTCATCGACACGGTGGCCGCATACCTGCCGGACGACGGCGTTCACCTGGTCGAGGAGGCGTACGCGTTCGCGGCGCAATCGCACGCCGGACAGACGCGCTTGACCGGCGACCCGTACATCGTGCACCCACTCGATGCGGCGATGACCGTTGCCGGGTTGCAGATGGACGCCGCCGCGGTCGCCGCAGCGCTGCTGCACGACGTGCAGGAGGACTGCGGCGTGCCGAACGCCGAGCTGGCGCGGCGTTTCGGCACCGATGTGGCGAAGCTTGTCGACGGTTCGACGAAGCTCGACAAGATCACGTGGCGCGCTCCGGATGAACGCCCTGGCGACCAGTCGCTGCAGGCGGAGAGTCTGCGGAAGATGTTCGTCGCGATGGCAGAAGACCCGCGCGTCGTGATCATCAAGCTGGCCGACCGGCTGCACAACATGCGCACGCTCGACGCGAAGCCGCCTGAGAAGCGTATTCGCACCGCGCAAGAGACGATGGAGATCTACGCGCCGCTCGCCAATCGCTTCGGCATCTGGCAGATCAAGTGGGAGCTGGAGGATCTGTCGTTCCGCTACCTGCAGCCGGAGCGGTACAAGGAGATCGCCAAGCTCATCCAATCGAAACGCACCGTGCGCGAGCGCTACATCGCGCAGGTCGAGAAGATCCTCCAGGACGAACTGAAGGAACACGGCATTGATGCCGAAGTGCAGGGGCGCGCGAAGCACATTTATTCGATCGCGCAGAAGGCCGACAAGTACGCCGCCGAGCACAAGGGGTTCGAGCAGATCTACGACCTGCTGGCGTTGCGCGTCATCGTCAACGGCGTCGGCGACTGCTACAACGCGCTCGGCGTTGTCCACGGTCTGTGGCATCCGATCCCGGGGCAGTTCGACGATTACATCGCGAGCCCGAAGGAGAGCCTGTACCAGTCGCTGCACACGACGGTAATGGCGATCGGCCTGCGGCCGCTGGAGATTCAGATCCGCACCAACGAGATGCACCAGCTCGCCGAACACGGCGTCGCCGCTCACTGGCGATACAAGGAGGGCAGCGCGCGCGATACGCGTTACGAGGACCGCATGTCCTGGCTACGCCAACTGCTGGAGTGGCAGCGTGACATCTCGCACGCAGAGGAGTTCGTCGAATCGGTAAAGGCCGATCTCTTCCAGGACCAGGTGTTCGTGTACACGCCGAAGGGTGAGATCAAGGAGATGCCCGCCGGATCGACACCGATCGACTTCGCCTACCGCGTACACACCGACCTCGGCCACAAGTGCGTCGGCGGCAAGGTCAACGGTCGCCTCGTGTCACTCAACTACCAGTTGCAGAACGGCGACGTCGTCGAGATCGTTTCGACGAAGAGCCCGCGCGGGCCGTCGCGTGACTGGCTGAACACGAACCTCGGCTACATCAAGACGGGGCACTCGCGCGAGAAGATCCGACAGTGGTTCAAGAAGCAGGAGCGCGCCGAGAACATCGAGCGCGGCCGCGAGACGATCGACAAGGAGTTGCGGCGCCTCAACCTCTCGCTTTCCGAGCACGGCGACGAGATCCTTCGCATCTTCAAGTACGAGACGCTTGACGATTTCCTCGCCGCGGTCGGCTATGGCGGCGTCAGCACCGCGCACATGGCGATGCGTCTGGCGCCCTTGATCCACAAGGCCGACGAGCTGGAACTCCCGCCGATCACGGGCCCGGCGCCGCGGACGCTGAGCCACAGCGTACAGGTCTTCGGCACGGGCGACCTGCTGACGCAGATCGCGCGCTGCTGCAACCCCGTGCCTGGTGACCGGATCATGGGGTATGTCACGCGCAGCCGAGGCGTCACGATCCACCGCGCCGACTGCCACAACGTGCTGCACGAAGACGAGACGGAGCGCCTCGTTGACGTGGAGTGGGGACATACGGGCGACCTGTACCCGGTCGCGGTACACGTGGAGGCGTGGGACCGCGTCGGCCTCCTGCGCGATCTCTCGACGCTGGTTTCCGACGAGAAGGTGAACATGATGGGCGTGCGCACTGAGCACGATGACGACCGCACGACGCACGTCTTCCTCACCCTGCAGACGACAGGTGTAGCGCAGCTGAGCCGCGTCATGGCCAAGATGGAGGCCGTGCGCGGCGTCATCACGGTCAACCGCCAGATTGACGGCAACCGCCGCTCCGCAGGCTCGCTGTAGCGGCTCTCAGCGCACGCGAGCCCAGAGCGCCAGTACCCCGCGGAGCTTCAGCTCCGCCCGACTGTTCGATTCAGGACGGCTGCCTACGCGCGATTGTGACTGGCTCGACCTGGCGGTTCAACGAGCGTTCGTTGCGACCGAAGCGGGCTGAACGCCCGCGTCCGCGTGCGTAGATAGTCCGCCGTGCCGCAGGTCACCCTCTGTGCCTCTGTGCCTCTGTGGTTCGAACCTGAGGTATCGTTCACGAACAGGAGGCACGACATGCAAGACGGCACGTTCCGCGGCTTTGACCTGACGATGCACGATCCCGGCATCGCGCTGATCTCGTTCAACCAGCCCGACCGCCTCAACGGTATGACGCAGGGCATGAAGCGCGATCTGATCGAAACGATTCTGCAGGCGCAGATGGACGACGGCGTGCGCATCGTCGTCTTCATTGGTTCCGGACGCGCGTTCTCGGCCGGCGACGACATCACGGGGCGGCCGCCGACAAACGCGGGCGGCGTCGCGCTCGTACCGCCGATCGGCGCCGGTCACGACACGCCGATCGGCACGTACAACGGGCTGCGGGCAATGTCGCAGCCGCTCAACGTCGCGATCCGCAATCTCGACAAGATTTCGATTGCCGCGATCAACGGCGTCGCCATCCAGACAGGCTTCTCGCTCGCGCTTTCGTGCGACTTCAGGATCGCATCGACCGAGGCGCGCATGGGCAGCGCCACGCTGCGTTTCGGCCTCCTGCCCGATGAGGGCGGCCAGTTCTTACTGACGCAACTCCTCGGCGTGGCGAAGACGATGGAGTTCCTGATGCTCAACCGCATCGTCACCGCGAACGAGGCGCACAACCTCGGCCTCGTACACGAGGTCGTTGCGCCGGAGCACCTCATGGAGCGTACGATGGACCTCGCGCGGCAGCTTGCGGACGGCCCGCAGGTTTCGATGCGCCTGCTGAAACGCAGCGTGTACAACGCGGCCGAGATGACGTTCACGCATGCGCTGGACGACATCGCGTCGAAGACGGCGATCTCCGATCACCACCCGGACGCGATCGAAGGCATGCGCGCGTTCCAGCAGAAGCGTGCACCGCACTTCAACCAGTGGCTTGAACGCGAGGCGAAGTCGTGAAGCTGGCGAAGCAGCATCTCGATGTCGGACTCTTCACGAACAACGAGCAGCCGATGCTCGACTTCTGGCAGAAGGAAGTCGGGCTCGCATTCGAAGAGACGTTGCCGCTGGGCGGCGGCGTGCGACAGCACCGGCACGCGATGAACGGCTCCGTGCTCAAGCTGAACGCCGCGCGCGACCCGATCAACGACGCGCTACGAGGCGGTTATCGCGAGCTGATCATCGCCCGCGAGGGCATCGCCGCGGCGCAAACCCTCGTCGATCCCGACGGCAACCGCATCGTGCTGGTCCCGCCCGGCGACGATGGAGTGACCGGCATCCGCGTGCGGATGGCAGTGCGAAGCGCGGACGATTTCCGCCGCTTCTTCGCGACGGCCATGCAGTTCGAAGAGGCCGGCCCAAACACGTACCGCTGTGGCGACTCGCTCGTGACCGTCGAGCAGGATGCATCGGCGCTGCGCACGGAACCGATGCGCGCACCCGGGTTCCGCTACCTCACCGTGCAGGTGTACGACGTCGATACGGAGCACCGCGGCATCGTCGAGCGCGGCGGCGACGAGGGGCGCCCGCCCGTCACGCTCGGCTCGACAGCGCGCGTATCCTTCGTGCGCGATCCCGACGGTAACTGGATCGAGGTCTCGCAGCGCGCATCGCTGACGGGCCCCCTGCCCTAGCGAGCTGCTTCGTCCTCGGCTTCCTTCGCCATCTCCATGAGGCGCTGCATCCGTTCGAGCGCGGCGGGGAGTTCATCGCCGACGGGGCCCTGGCGCACGACCTTCGCTGGCACGCCGACAACCGTCGCCGCCTCAGGTACGTCCTCGATCACGACGGCGCCGGCTCCGATGACGGCGCGCTCGCCGACGGTGATCGCGCCGAGCAGCTTCGCGCCGGTGCCGACGCGCGTGTAGGCGCCAACGGTTGGCCCCTTCGTGGTCATGCTGTCTCCAAAGAAGCTGCCTCGAAGCCCGATGCCCGTATGCACGCCCACGATCACGCACTCCCCGATCGTCGTCTCGCCGTGGATGTGCGCGTCGCCGTGCGGAAAGTAGACGCCAACGCCGAGCTTCACCTGCCGCGAAATCTGCGTGCCGTGGAAGATCTCCATCATCCGTTCGCAGAGCGAGGGCAGGAACGCGGTCGGCCGGCGCCGCGACCACTCGCGCACGCGGTAGAGGATCATGACGCCGGCAGCATGATGGTTGCGCCGATAGCGCCACCACCAGGCGCCGATGCCGCGACCCTCGGGCACCCAGCCTGGACCGATCGCGAAGCGGTCGTGCGCGAGAAGATCCGCGCGGATGGTGGCCAGCAACCCTTGTTGTTTCACGATCGCCAACTATACCGCAGGCGGCGCCGGCCGATGGCTCGCCGCTGGACGAGGCGGTACGCTGCGCCCATGGCGCCAGAGATCCGTCCGCTGCGCAGCGACGCCGAGTTCGCGCAACACCACTTCATCTCGAACTACGCGTTTAACGGCGATCGCGGCGAAGACTCGGCGGCGCGGCGCTCGACCTACTACGACCGCGACTGGTGCCTCGGCGCATTCGAAGGCGACGAGCTGGTTGCCGGACTGGTGATCATCCCGTTCGAGCAGTACCTCAACGGCGCGACGGTCCCCGTCGGCGGCATCGCGTCGGTGAGCTGCCTGCCGGAGCGGCGGCGCGGTGGGTTCGTCAGCGCGCTGCTCAAGCAATCGCTCGTCACGATGCGTGACGCCGGGCAGCCGCTGTCGTCGCTCTACACGCCGCACTACTCGCTGTACCGCAAATACGGGTGGGAGTTGGCACACCGGATCATCGGCTATTCGTTCCCGCCGAAGCCGATGACGACCCGCCTGCCGCAGCCCCCCGGCAGCTTTCGCCGCGTCGGGCCGGACGAGTGGGCGCAGCTCGATGCGCTGTACACGCAGCACTACGCCTCGCGAAACGGCGGCTTCGTCCGCCCCGAGCGGCGCTGGCGGCACCACGTCTTTAGCGACTACGCGAAGGGCGAGCGCGACGCGGCGATCTGGTCGAACGCCGCCGGTGAGCCGCGCGGCTACGCCGTCTACCACCAGTTCACCCGCACGACGCCGAGTTCGCCGATCCCCGAAATCATCCTCCGCGTCGACGACTGGCTGGCGCTGGACGGCGATGCGTACTCAGCGATCCTGAACTATCTCCTGGGCCACGACCTGAGCGCGCGCATCATCATGCTCGCTGGCGCCGACGAGCCGCTGCCCGACGCCTTCGCTGAACCGACGCACCTCGTCGAACCGCCCGGGGCGTGGCTCGGCGCCATGCTCCGCATCGTCGATGTGCCCGCGGCGATGGCGGCGCGCCCCGCATTGCCGCAGGCCGATGGCAAGTCGGCGACGATCGCGCTGACCGATGCATCCGCACCGTGGAACGCGGGGACATGGCGCATCACATGCAGCGGCGCGCGCATCAGCGCGGAGCGCACCAACGCGACACCGCAGCTCGAAATGGACGTCTGCGCGTTGGCTCCGATCTACAATGGCTATACAAAGCCAGTCGACGCCGCCCGCGTCGGCTCGATCGGCGTACGCGACGGCGGCGCGCTGGACACGCTGGCGGACATCTTCGCGACATCCTTCACGCCGTACTGCCCGGACGACTTCTAGGAGCGGCGATGCCGAATGTGCGCTTCGACAACGGCCTCAGCGCGCTCGTGTCGTCCGAGCCGTGGGAGCCTGTCGCGGAAGGCCTCGGCTTCACCGAGGGGCCTGTGTGGCTCCCCGACGGATCGCTGCTGTTCAGCGATACGCTGAACGACCGCGTGCACGCGTGGCGCGACGGCGTCCTCAGCGTGCATCGCGAGCACGCCGGCGGCCCGAACGGCATGACGCTCGACCTGGAGATGCACGTCGTCGGCTGCGAGCAGGACGGCCGACGCGTGTTCCGCGAGCGTGACGGCATCATCGAGCCGCTCGCGACGCACTACGACGGCAAGCGGCTGAACAGCCCGAACGATATCGTCGTGCGCTCCGACGGCCGCATCTTCTTCACGGACCCGCCGTACGGCGTCACGGACGAAACGCGCGAACTGCCGTACAACGGCGTCTTCACGATCGACATCAATGGCGAAATAAGCCTGCTAGCAACCGACTTCGAGAAGCCGAACGGCCTCGCCTTCTCGCGGGACGAGCGCACGCTCTACATCGCCGACACCGCGCGCCTTCACGTCCGCGCGTTCGACGTGGCAGCGGACGGTGCACTGGGCAACGGCCGCGTCTTCGCCGAAATGCGCGAGGAGGGACGCCCGGACGGCATGAAGGTCGACCGCGAGGGTCGCGTCTACGTGTGCGCGTACACGGTGCAGGTCTTCGCGCCGGACGGCGCACCCCTCGGCGTCATCGACTGCCCGCAACTGCCCGCCAACTGCACGTGGGGCGAAGACGGCTCAACGCTGTTCATCACCGCGCGGACTGCGGTCTATCGCACGCGCATCGCGGCGACGGGCATCGCGCCGTATTTGCGCTAGCGCACCGCTATCGCGTGCCGAAGTCCCAGCCGCGGCCGCGGCTGTACTCCCGCAGGATCAGCCGCGCCACCGTCGAGCGGTGTACCTCATCCGGCCCGTCGTAGATGCGGGCGAAGCGGGCGTGACGGTACATCCGCTCGAGCGGCGTGTCGGACGTGACCCCTAACGCGCCGTGCACCTGGATCGCGCGATCGATGGTGTTGTGCAGCATCTTGGCCCCAACGACCTTGATGATGCCGATGTCGATACGGGCGGGATCGCCCTGATCCATCTTGTGCGCGGCCTGCAGCGTCAGCAGACGGCTCGACTGGATCTCCGCGGCCGTCTCGAAGATCATCGCCTGGATCTGCTGCTTCTCGCCGAGCGTCGAACCGAAGGCGACGCGCGAGTTCGCGCGCTCGCACATCAGGTCGAACGCGCGCTGCGCCTGGCCGAGCCAGCGCATGCAGTGGAAGATCCGCCCCGGTCCGAGCCGCTGTTGCGAGATGAGGAAGCCCTGACCGCGCGGGCCGAGCAGGTTGGCTTTCGGCACGCGCACGTTGTCGTAGGCAACCTCGCAATGCCCGCCCATCATGCCCATCACCGGCACTTCGCGAATGATGTTGTAGCCGGGCGTGCTCGTCGGCACGACGATCATGCTGAACGCGGCGTGCGCGGGAACGTCGTCTTCCTCGGTACGGCACATCACCGTCGTGTACGCGGCACGATTTGCGCCCGTCGTGAACCACTTGCGGCCATTGATCACCCAATCGTCACCGTCCAGCACGCCACGCGTCTGCAGCTGCGTCGGGTCCGAGCTGGCAACCTCCGGCTCCGTCATCGCGAAGCTCGGGAAGATCTCGCCCGCGACCAGCGGCTTCAAGTACTTGTCCCGCCACTCCGGTGAAGAGTGCAGGTTGAGCATGATCGAGTCCTGCAGCGAGTGCGTGCCGAGGCACACCTGCGCGAACTCCGACCGCCCGATCACTTCGTTCACATAGACGTAGTCGAGGAACGGCATACCCTGCCCGCCGATCTCGACCGGATGCCCGAGTGCCCACAGCCCGGCGTCCTTCGCCTCGCCCATCAGCCGCCGCATCGTGGCGCCACTCTCCTCCTCGCCGCGCTCCTCCAGGATGTGCTCGACGGGGTAGATGCGCTCTTCGATGAACTGCTGCACCTTCGCCCGGGTGGGCTTGACGCTCTCGGGTACCTGGAACGACATGGGGGCTCCTTTTTGGGGTCTTGCGGGCCGTTTCGCCGTGCCCTGCCGAGATTCTACGCCCGCCTCACCTCAGCAGATACCGCAGATGGTAAGAAAACGACTTGCGAACACCCGTTCTGTATGAGATAGTCACCCCACTATGCCGCTCGCGAAGGTTCTATCGTGCGCCGTCGTCGGTCTCGAAGGCGAGATTGTCGAATGCGAGGTCGACGTCTCCCGCCGCGGCCTTAACAGCCTGGCCATGGTCGGGCTGCCCGATGCCGCCGTGAAGGAGGCGAAGGATCGGGTCGAGTCGGCGATCAAAAACTCAGGCTTTCCATTCCCCAGCGGCCGCATCATCGTCGACCTTGCGCCCGCCGACATCCGCAAGGAAGGCCCGACGTACGACCTGCCGATCGCCGTCGGCATCATGGTCGCGGCCGGACAGGCGCTCGCGGATGTGACGGAGTGCGTGTTCCTGGGCGAGCTTTCGCTCGATGGCGCAGTGCGTCACGCGCAGGGCATCCTGCCGATGGTCGCGCTCGCGCGCGAACGCGGCATCCGCACCGCGTACGTGCCCGCCGTCGATGCGGCCGAAGCGGCGCTGATCCCCGATGTTGCGGTCTACCCGGTCGAGACGCTGGCGTCCCTCCTCAACCATCTCTCCGGAGCACGCCCGATCGCACGGCTGGTATCGACGGGCGTGCCACCACCGCCAGCCAACATCCGCTGGGAGGGCACGGACTTCGGCGATATCAAAGGTCAGGAGCACGTCAAGCGCGCGTTTGAGGTCGCCGCGGCTGGCGGCCACAATCTGATGATGAGCGGCCCGCCCGGCAGCGGGAAGACGCTGCTGGCGCGCGCGCTCCCATCGATCTTGCCCACGATGAACGCGGATGAAACGCTCGAGGCGACGAAGATCTATTCCGTTGCGGGACTGCTGCCGTCCGATATGCCGCTGATCGCGCGCCGTCCCTTCCGCGCGCCGCATCACACGATCAGCCATGCCGGCCTCGTCGGCGGCGGCCGCAACCCGCGGCCGGGTGAAATCACGCTGAGCCAGCACAGTGTCTACTAAGTCACTAGACAGGGCGGTCTACGTCAGGCGCGACCAGAGGGAATCGAGCACCCAGACTGCCAGCGCGAGCACGGCGCCACCAGCGACGAGCCAGAAGGCGATCTGTGTGATGGGGTCACGTTCGGGCCATCGGCGCATCGGGCAAGGATAACCACCAGGGGCCGCCTCATGCTCCCACGCTGTACCTGCACCCACGATCACCACGTCGGGCCGTGCGCGGCCTGCGGCTGCCCGGAATACGCACGGCTGCCTTGCCCCTGCGGTGTTCGCGCCGTGATCGGCGAGTGCCTCAGGTGCTCGACGTGGC
>CAYWOO010000153.1:0-5976 GCA_964458665.1 uncultured Dehalococcoidia bacterium | reverse complement strand
CGTTCTCGTAGCGACAGCGCCACGAGCAGGAGCAGAGACCGGTGAGCGATGACGCGAGCGGACGCCCGATAGAGGTCCATTGGTTTCTGCCGACGACGGGCGATGGCCGCTCGGTGGTGGACTTCTTTCCCGATCCGTCGGGCAAGCTGCCTTCGAGCGCGCGCAGCGCGGATATCGGCTACCTGCGGCAGATCGCGCAGGCGGCGGATCGACTCGGCTTCCAGGGCGTGCTGACGCCGACGGGCTCGGGGTGCGAGGACGCGTGGCTGGTAGCTGCTGCGCTGGCGAACGACACGGCGCAGCTACGCTTCATCGTCGCCTTCCGACCCGGGTTCATCCTGCCGACGCTTGCGGCGCAGCAGACGGCGACGCTGCAACGCATCACGGGCGGCCGCGCGCTGATCAACATCGTCGTCGGCGGCGACGCGGCCGAGCAGCGCGGCTACGGCGACTTCCTGGACCATGACGAGCGCTACGATCGCGCCGATGAGTTTGTGACGATCGCGCGGAAGTGCTGGGACTCGGTGCCGTTCGATTTCGAGGGCAAGCACTATCGCATCGAGAAGGGCGGCCTCGGCCGCACGTTCGCCGCAGCAACGCAGCCGCCGATCTACTTCGGTGGCGCATCGCCGGCGGCGGAGGCGGTTGCCGCGCGCCACGCCGATGTGTACCTGCTGTGGGGCGAGCCGCCGGCGTGGGTAGCGGAGCGCGTCGCACGGATGCGGATGCTGACGGCGGAGCAGGGGCGCACGTTGCGCTTCGGCATCCGCATGCATGTGATCGCGCGCGAGAACGAAGCTGATGCGTGGGCTGCCGCTGAACGGCTGTTGCGCGATATGAAGCCGGAGCAGATAGAGCTGGCGCAGCGGCGATTCGCGCGCACCGAATCGGTCGGTCAGAAGCGGATGAACGAGCTGAACAAGGGGCGCATCGATATGGAGGCGCTGACGGTCTCGCCCAACCTTTGGTCGGGCGTGGGGCTGGTGCGCGGCGGCGCGGGGACGGCGTTGGTCGGCAGCTACGATCAGGTGGCCGAGCGCATCCGCGAGTACGCCGCACTTGGGCTCGATACGTTCATCCTGTCGGGATACCCGCATTTGGAAGAGGCGTACGTCGTGGGGGAGGAGATCTTGCCTCGGCTGCGCGGGGTTGTGGCGAGCCAGGAACCACAGATTGCGAAGAATTGTTGAGCGTACGGCCGGGTGGCCGCGATCCACGCTTCGGGTCAGAACTACAGAGGGCTCCGACACTGCGTCGGAGCCCTCTTACTCGATTCAAAGTTGCGGATTGTTACCGCCCGGCGGCCACTGGCGCGAAGCCTACCCGCGGGAGAGCGAGCTTCAGCGCGTCGAGGCAAGCTTGCAGATCTTCCTGCGAAACGAGGCCGAGGTGACCGATGCGGAAGATCTTGCCGGTGAGCGGACCCTGGCCGCCTGCGAGCACGGTGTTGTATTCGGTGCGCATCATCTTGTTGAGCGCGCCGCCATCGACGCCGTCGGGTACGACGACGGCTGTTACGGTGTTCGAAGCGACGCGCTCATCGGCGAGCAGCTTGAGGCCGAGCGCCATCACGCCGTCGCGGGTGAACTGGCCGAGGCGCGCGTGGCGCGCGTGGATGTTCTGCAGACCTTCGGCCAGCAGCTTCTTCATGGCGACATCCATCGCGAAGTAGACGGAGACGGCGGGCGTCCACGGCGTCTGGCCCTTTTCGAGGTAGCTCTTCGCCTTCTTGTAATCGAAGTAGTAGCGGGGGATCTTGGCCGTTTCGACGGCAGCCCAGGCGCGCTTGCTCACGGAAACCATCGCCATGCCGGGCGGTACCATCCAGCCCTTCTGCGAACCCGTGAACACGACGTCTAGATCCCAGGCGTCGATCGGCAGCGGCACCGAGCCGAGGCTGCTGATCGCATCCACCAGGATGAGGATGTCCGGCCGGACGCCGCGGATCGCCTTGGCGATGGCGCCGAGGTCGTTCGTGACGCCGGTGGACGTTTCGTTGTGCGTGACCATGACGGCTTTGAACGACGCGTCCTTCTTCAACGCTTCGGCTATCTGCGCCGGGTCCGCCGCCGTGCCCTGCTCGAACGACAGCTTCTCAACTTCGACGCCATACGTGGTGCCGATGTCCGCAAAGCGGTCACCGAAGACGCCGATCGAGACGCAGAGCGCGCGGTCGCCGGGCGACAGTGTGTTGACGACTGCGGCTTCGAGGGCGCCCGTGCCGGCCGAGGTCAGCGTGAGCACGTCGTTCTTTGTCTCGAACATGGTCTGAAGGCCCGACGTGATCCGCCCCATGATCTCTGCGAACTCTGGTCCGCGGTGGTTGATCATCTGGCGCGACATGGCCTGGAGGACATCGTCAGGGCAAGGCGTGGGACCGGGGATCCGCAGGTTGACAGACACGGTTGGCTCCTTCTCGCGTCGTGGCGGGCGTTGCTCGCGCCCGCCGAGGACGGTCAGGATACATTGTGCCTGCCGTCACGAATGTGCCTGATGGTATGGCAGCCGTGCACGCCGATCAAGAATTCTGACCGTCATATAGATACCTTCGTTCGGAGCTATTGACGCGGCGGCGCTACGCGACATCGGGAAACTGCGTGCGCGGGACAACAAGAAAGGGCGCCCAACGGGCGCCCCTTCTTCGGTCTTGCGACGAACGTCGCGGCGGCTTAGCAGCCGGCCGTAGAGCTCGCCTTGTTCAGGCAGTCGGTTGCGCTGTCGAAGGCGCCGATGATCGCGCCACGGAACGCCACGCCCGCTGCCACGACGACAGCGACCGCGATAACGGCCATGATGAGGCCGTACTCGGCCAGCGTCTGGCCCTCTTCATCCTGGAACTTCGACTCGAGCGACTGCCCGATGCCCTTCAGGGCCACGAATACACGCAGAGCCAGTTCGTTGATCATTACCTGTTCCCCCTTAGAACTCGTTGAACGCCCGTCCGAGAGCCGCCGAGCCTATTCTTGATTGGCGAGCCACGACGGGTGGAACGCCTTTGCCGCTCGGCCCTCGGATGGCGGGCGGCCCAACGTTTCGATTTGAGTTCCGGCCCGCACCCTGCGGCTGTTCCGGTCCTCCCGTTGTGACTAGATTGTCGGCACCTTTGGCGGCGCCCGTAGGGGTTATTTGGTGGTTCCTTAAGGGAAATTTTACAACTTCGGCAGGGTATTCCCGTTTGCGTAGCGAACGCGAAGAGGGCGCCCGCATCGCGGGCGCCCTCCGATTGTTCGCTTGCCTTCGCGTCGCCTTAGCAGCCGGCCGTCGAGCTCGCCTTGTTCAGACAGTCGGTCGCGCTGTCGAAAGCGCCGATGATCGCGCCACGGAACGCCACACCCGCTGCCACCACAACGGCGACCGCGATAACGGCCATGATCAGGCCGTATTCGGCCAGCGTCTGGCCCTCTTCATCCTGGAACTTCGATTCGAGCGACTGCCCGATGCCCTTCAGGGTCACGAATACGCGCAGAGCCAGTTCGGTCACCATAGTTACTCCCCCTTTTGATACCTGTTCGCACGCTCGCCGAGGGCTGACGACGACGTTACCTGCTGCGACGGCTGCGTCGCCGTCTGCCGTCCGACCCTCGCTTTGCGGACGACCCGGCGGACGCTCTGCCGAAGTTCCCGTGCAGGCTGGAACCCGGCCGGCTGAGAATCCGTCGTGCTTGAAATGTCGGCCGGATGCGGGGTTTCCCGTAGGGGTTTTGTTGGCTGTTTCTTAGGACTTCTCTCATATCTTCCTTCATCGCCGGCAGGTTCTGACAAGGCCGGCGAACAGGCGATCACGGGCTGGCAAAGCTGTGTCACGCAGGCTGAACGCCCGGGCTCTGAACCCGGCGAAGCTGTGGGACGCGGGCCTTCAGCCCGCGTCCAGCACGCAGGACACGACGTGCCGCGGCGAGCCCTAGGGGGTTCTTGCGGCGTCTGTCAGCAGGACGCGCGACCCGTGGCTGGTGTTTTGGGCGTAGGCGCCAGCCGGAAAAGCTCACCCGGCATCGCAGCGATCCGATATTCAGTGGGAGAGTCTGTACTTGCAGCTTCGCAACCGCACCGACACTGCGCCAGCGCCCGTGCTTCGTGTCGTTCCGCCGTCGCCGGCAGAGCGCACGGAGCCGCTTTCCGGCGCCTTGTACGCGACACTCATCGCTTGCGCGATCGGCATCGCGGTGCTGGTGCGCGTCACGATCGTGCTGGCGTCCGACTTCCCGCTGAATGATGGCGGCATGTTTTTCGCGATGGTGCGCGACCTGCAAGCATCGCACTACGCGTTGCCGTCCGTGACGACGTACAACACGTCCGAGATTCCGTTCGCGTATCCGCCGTTGGGCCTCTATGTGGCGGCGTTCGTCAACGACGCGACGCCGCTCGGGTTGACGACGATCTTCCGATTTCTGCCGCTGATCGTGAACTCGCTGATGCTGGTGGCGTTCTTCGCGTTCGCCCGCCGTATGCTCGACTCGCGCGCGGCCGTCGTCACGGCGGTGTTTGTCTTCGGCATGCTGCCCGCGACGATGCAGTGGATGATCATGGGCGGCGGTATCACGCGCTCGTTCGGGTTTCTTTTCGCGGTGCTGGCGATCGGGCAGGTCCACGCGATGTACACCAGCGGGAAGCTGTGGCGGGTGCCGGTGGTGACGCTTCTGACGTCGTTGGTGATGCTGAGCCACATCGAGATGGCCTGGTTCACAGCGATCGTCTCGGGGCTGATGTTCGTCGCCTACGGCCGGACGCCTCGCGGCGTGCTGGCATCGCTAGTTGTTGCCGCGGGCACGCTGCTGCTGACGTCGCCCTGGTGGGGGACGGTGCTGCGCGAGCATGGCACCGCGCCGTTCGTCGCGTCGTTGCACTCCGGCGTCGCGTGGCGGGACCCGATCTACCTGCTCATCCGCTTCGATGCGACGGTGGAGCCGCTGTTCGCGCTGGTCGCCGCGCTGGGGCTGCTCGGCATATTCGCCTGTCTCGCGCGGCGGCAGTACCTGCTGCCGTGCTGGGTGCTCGCCGCGGCCGTGCTCGATCCGCGCGCGTTTCCGGCCAGCGCCAGCATGCCGCTCGCGCTGCTTTCGGCGATCAGCGTCCACGACGTCTTGCTGCCGCTGATCGTCCAGCGGCGGGCGCTTTCGCTAGCGCCACCGGCGCAGGACGCTCCGGGACGAGCTGCGCCGGCGTGGCTGGCGGGCGGCGCGCTCGCGCTGGGCGTCTGCTACCTCGTGCTGTCGGCGCTGATCAACTCGCCGTCGCTGCTCACCGGGATGACGAGTGATGAGCGGGATGCGATGCGCTGGGCCGCAGCTAAGACGGCGCCTGACGCGCGATTCGCCGTGATCTCGGCCGACGGCTGGTCGGTTGACCGGACGTCGGAGTGGTTCCCGGTGCTGGCCGAGCGCAAGAGCGTTGCGACGGTGCAGGGCTCGGAGTGGGTGCGCGGCCGCGGCTTCGCGCACGCGCAGGAGGACTTCCTGGCGCTGCAGAAGTGCGCGAATCTGACGCCGGATTGCCTGGACCAGTGGTCAGCGAAGACGGACAACCCGTTCGACTATGTCTACATGACCAAGATCCCACCGCGCGTCGAGAAGCAGTCCAAGGATCCGTGCTGTGCAGCGTTGCGTTCTGCGTTGGCGCATGCCGCCGGGTACGCGGTGGTCTACGAAAGCAGCGCTGCCACCATCTTTCAACGGCGTCCGTAGCCGATAACGAGGGCAGGAGGCGCATGCAGCAGAGTATTCCCGCCACACCAGCCGCGCGTCCACATTTGGCCGCGTCGACCACATGGCTTCGTCGCGGCGTGCCGGTCGCCTGGGTACAGGTGGGCATGCTCTTTGCGGTGCTGGCGGCGCTGCCGTTCGCGCGTGGCGTCGACAACGACTTCTGGTGGCATCTGCGCACGGGTCAGTTCATCTTCGACTCCGGCATCCCGCGCCACGATCCGTTCTCGTGGACAGCGGCGGGCAAGCCGTGGGTGATGCACGAGTGGCTGTCCGA
>CAYWOO010000152.1:0-3615 GCA_964458665.1 uncultured Dehalococcoidia bacterium | reverse complement strand
CAATCGATACAATTTGAGAGGAATTACGAGGAGTCTGCCATGCGCGAGTATGTTTCAAACGAAGCCCGGTCCCGGTTAAGCACTTTCAGCTTTTCAACCCTGCGCCAGCTCGTCCGCAACTGGCGCTGCAAGCGGCAACTCCTCAAACTTCATCAGCTTGAGGACTATCAGCTGAAAGATATCGGCCTGACGCGCGGACAGCTCCGTCACATTACGGGGTTGCCCCTGTCGGTTGACCCCGTCTGGGAAGCAGACCGCTTGAGGCTCATTGCTTCGCACCAGAAAGTGGAGCGGATTTAAGAAAGCACCGCCCCACAATCTGTCATCCCGGTTTTCGCTGGGGTGACAAAAATAGTGAAAGCGATCAGAAATCAATTCGACAGGAAATAGGTGATCGTTGTCACGACTCGCACCTTCTTGTTGATTTGTTTTTCCGGCCGGTCGTTGGGAATCTCAACCGCCGGATTGATTTCAATAATGCCCTGGTTGGCGCTCTGAATATCGCCAACCTTGGCGCCTGACTCCTGCGCGAACTTATCGGCGGCTTCCCGCGCCCGCTTGGTTGCTTCCGTGAGCATATCGCCCTTGAGCTCATTCACGTTGGTGAAAATGAACGACGGGCCAGCATTATAGGCATCCGACGAAAACACCACGCCGGATTTCAAGAGGTCGCCGATCATCCGCGAGGCATCAGCGAGTTTTTGCACCTCCGCCGACTTCACCAGAATATCTTCCGTAAGAACAAAGCGGATTTCGGGTGGCACGCCCTGATTGCTGTAACCAGCCAGGCGGTCTTCAACCTGGATGTTCTGAACCTGCATGTCTTGTTCCGTAAAGCCATGCGACGTCAGGAAAGCCTTGACCGCCGCCTGCGAAACTTCCAATGCGGCGCGCGCCTCTTCAAGGCTTGCACCCGTGGCTACAAAACGCACGGGCCAGAAGCCAAGATTGGCTTTTACCTCGCGCTCGGACAGGCCCTTAACCGTAACGGTGCGAAACCCAAGCCTGCTTTTGACCAGTGATTCACCGGCCAGAAAGCCGCCGCTGGCCACGCCAAGGCCGATCAGCCCTCCGGCGATAATATTCGAAAATGATGACATGAAAATTTCCTGTGTGTCGCCCCTCTGTTTTCAGGCTGGGCGGCCATTGTGTTGCTTTTTTGACAAATCTGGCTGGGGGCAATGGTCAAGTCTGGTTGTTTCCTTATGTGCGCCTGTTCTGCTATCTTCGCCGGGAACCTCAGCCGGAGTTATTTGTATGAACAAGCCGCAGATCCATAGCGATTCCAAAACCTGGGAAGCTTCGCCCAATAATCTTGAGCCCTTCTGGATGGGCTTTACCCCCAACCGGGCCTTCAAGAAACGCCCCCGCATGATCGCGCGCGCCAAGGACATGCATTACTACGACATGTCGGGCCGCGCCATTCTCGACGGCAGCGCTGGACTCTGGTGCTCCAACGCCGGCCATTGCCGCGACCCCATCGTTGCGGCCATTCAGAAATCAGCCGCCGAACTCGATTTCGCACCCACGTTCCAATATGGCCACCCCAAGGTGTTCGAACTCGCCTCGCGCCTGGCCACCATGGCACCCGGCGATTTGAACTACGCTTTCTTCTGCAATTCCGGTTCGGAAGCAGCGGATTCAGCATTGAAAATTGCGCTGGCCTATCAGCGCGTCAAAGGCCAGGCCAGCCGTACCCGTTTGATTGGCCGCGAGCGTGGCTATCACGGCGTGAATTTTGGCGGCATTTCTGTTGGAGGCATGGTGGGTAACCGCAAGATGTTCGGCACCATGCTTGCCGGTGTTGACCACTTGCCCCACACCTACAACCGCAAGGAACAGGCCTTCACCAAGGGCGAGCCCGACTACGGCATGCACTACGCCGATGAACTCGAACGCCTTGTAGGACTCCACGATGCCTCCACTATCGCCGCCGTCATCGTTGAACCTATGGCGGGATCAACCGGTGTTCTGCCGCCACCCAAGGGCTATCTCAAGCGCCTGCGCGAAATCTGCGACAAGCATGGCATCCTGCTCATATTCGATGAAGTGATTACGGCTTTCGGCCGCCTGGGCCATGCCTTTGCCGCCGAACGTTTCGGCGTCATTCCCGACATGATTACTTTTGCCAAGGGTGTAACCTCCGGCACCGTGCCCATGGGCGGCGTGATGGTGCGCCAGGGAATCTATGATGCGTTCATGAACGGACCCGACCACGCCATTGAACTGTTCCATGGCTATACCTATTCAGGCCATCCCATTGCAGCAGCTGCCGGTGTTGCTACCATGGATATCTACCGCGATGAAAAGCTTTTCGAGAATGCCAAGAAGCTTGAAGGCGTGTGGGCCGAAGCGGCCATGAGCCTCAAGGGCAATTCGATGATTGAAGACATCAGAACTCTAGGCCTAGTGGCCGCCTTTGACTTGAAGTCCGTTGAAGGCTCACCGGGACTTCGCGCCTATAAGGCCATGGAAAATGCCTTCCATGATTTCGGCTTCCTGATTCGCATCACGGCGGATACCATTGCGCTGTCGCCGCCTCTGATGATCACTGAAAACCAGATCGATGAAATTTTCAGCGATAAAATGCCGAAGGTTCTGAAATCAGTCGCCTGATCTCGCGGAGTTACAATCCGGAATTTGATAGGGCCATGGACTCAACGAGTTTTTGGCCCTATTGATTCAGGTGCAACAAGGATAAGTCGCGGGTTAGATGCAAGTGCGTGGTTGGCCAAGTGTTTTGGTTCTTGCAGTATTTTCCTGCTTTGCAATTGCATGCGGGATTTTTGTATTGGTGGCCAAAACCCAGCAGGCCCAGGCCGTTGTTGCCGCCATATTCCTTCTGGCCATCGGGCAGTTATTCGTCATTGGCTTGGGTTGGGCCCGGGGGCTCACCCTTCAGGACGCCATTCGCGGCCTTGCGCGCGAACGCCGCACGACGGAAGAAAAATACGCGAAGTCCTTCGTCACCGCCAAGCTTTTTGAAATCGAAATCGCCGAACTGAAACGCCGCATGGGACATTCCGAAAAGGAAATCCGGGATGAAATGATTTCCATGCGCGCTAGGTTTGAGGAACTCACGCAACGCTACGAGGCCGATGCCGCCAACGCCCAACTGCACAGCGCGCCAGCCGAGCTGACAGCCCAGCAAGACGCGATGAAGCGCGAGCATTTCAACTTCCTGCTGGAACCCGTCATTGATCTCTCAACCAATGCGACTGCGCACTACCGCGTTCGTTTCAGCATCACCGCTGCCAACGGCATTGAAATTGATTATGCAAAACTGACGTTGAATGCCGATCGCGGCAGTCTTCGCCCCACGCTCGACAGTCATGTGGTCAATCAGGCCATCCCCCTGCTGCGGCGCCTGCGCGCCAAGCATCCCGCCATGCGGATGTTCATCCCCATGGGATCTGCAACCCTTGTCAGCGAAAGCGCCCTTGCCCTCATTACCCAGATGCTGTCGGAGGCCGGTGATGTGGCCAAGGGTGTGGTCTTTGAACTCACCCATGATACGCTTGCAAGGTTGAATGAGGCCGGCATTTCAGGCCTGGCTGCCATAGCCCGCATGGGGGCGACCCTGGCATTGACCGAGGCTTCCATGACCGGCCTCGA